>JAEWYG010000158.1 GCA_023395755.1 Actinomycetes bacterium
CCTTAAAGTGCGCCACCATGGCAGGCGTGGTTTGACCATTATCTTCCTCACAATTCGACGAACAGAGATACACGTCACGCGGTGGAACATACCCTTCGGACAAAAGAACATCAACCGCCTCGAACAGTGCAGCCAAAATACACTTCGTATCTACTGCTCCACGCGCCCATATCCTACCATCTTCGATAACGGCACCAAACGGATCGTGGGTCCAACCCGCCGGATCAGCCGACACCACATCGTGATGAGCCATAAGCACCCCAGGAGCGAGCGTCGAGTTCGCCCCCTTCCACTTCAGCATAATGCCGTAGGTTTCGAACATGGTAAGCTCAAGATTCTCAAACACACGAGGATACAGATTGCGCATGGTAGGAACGAATGCATCAAAGGGTGCATGGTCGGCATGGGGATTCTGCTCACCCCATACGGTGGGCAACCGCAACATACTCTGAAAGCGCTCAACCGCGCGATCATCCCCCACCACCTTACTCGGCGGTAAAGGGCTAGCCACCTTGGCTGGCTTTAATCTCACGGCGTTCACCACAAGAACAATCACCAGAACAACAAGCACCACACCGACAATCACGAGCACCGCCATGCCTCCCCCTTTTCGACAAATTAGGAACCAGCAGCCGCGCCCCTTAGTGTCAAACGGAGCCAGCCGATGCGTTTATTGAATCATTCTATACCAACACGGCTTTGGTTCTCGTCATCCTCAAGCACGATAAGCTTCATATAAGACAAAGCGTAGAGCTTTCACCCTACGCTTTGACAAGATATCGGAGGTAGGAAACACTACCGATTCAGAATTTGTCCATCCAACGAAAGCGTAACCACCTCACAAGGCAAAGTTTTTCCACTTGCCTCAACAGCATGAACAACCGCACGCTCGATACCGCCACAACAGGGCACCTCCATACGAACCACCGTAACACTTTTTAGATCGTTTGCAGCAATCAAGGCACTTAACTTCTCGGTATAATCGCCCTCGTCAAGCTTGGGACAACCCACCAACACCACTTTGCCACGCATGAAGGTTCGATGAAAATCACCATAGGCGTACGCGGTGCAGTCAGCCGCAATCAGCAAATCGGCTCCGTTAAAATAAGGAGCATTCACAGGAACAAGCTTAATTTGTACGGGCCACTGTTTCAACTCGGTTGGAACAGTGGCCCCAACAGGTTCATCAGACGCAGCAGGCGATTCCTTCGAAGCAGTCTCACGTGATAGATCACGCATGCGGCTCCCCGGACAACCAGTGAACGCCAAGGGCGCAGCGGTGCCTTGGTTCGCAGTTTTTTCTCGCTGAGCAGCAAGTACCGCGGCTTCGTCGTAAGGCGCGGCCTCACGCTCAACGAAGGCAATCGCATTCGTCGGGCATGCTGGCAGACAGTCACCCAATCCATCGCAGTAGTCGTCACGCAATAGCTTTGCCTTACCATCTACCAAACCAATAGCGCCCTCATGGCATGCATCGACGCACAGGCCGCAGCCGTTGCACTTTTCTTGGTCTATTTGAATGATTTTCCGAATCATATTGTTTCCTTTCCCGAGCACTCGACTGCATTGTAGAATACCGGGTCTTACTCTTCCGTTGTAATAACAACAAAAGGCCCTGCTGCACGAAACGTTTTCTCAACCCACACTGAAGCACTCCCGAAGGACGTACGCGTAAGAAAAAAGCCCTTTCTCCTGGTGGTAAGGAAATGCTACACGATTGTGCCAGCATCTTCACCAAGCAACGCCGCACCCGTTGCAGCAACAAGTTCATGCAGGCGTTCGCCCCGTACCGCAGAAAGCGCATCGGCTGCGCGTTGCAGTGAGGCTTCTAAAACACTTGCCGAGACCGCACCAACTCCCTCTTCGGGAAGGTCGGTCTCCAATACCAGACGCTTCGTAGGAATGGCCTGCACGTAGGCTCTCCCCCGCCGGGATGCGAGCATCCGCTCACTCACAGAAAAATAGCACCCCTGCCGAACCGCTCGCTGCAGTTCTTCCGATGTCCCCGAGAACCAGTGAAAAATACAGGCGTTGTTACTGAAGCAATCATGACGCTCCAACACGTCTAATACTTGTCCTGCGCTGCGCACCGCGTGAAGGGATAATACCTTACCACCCTGTGCGCACGCGACCGCTACTCGATTAAATGCAGCCAACTGTACATCGAATCCCGCACGATGCCGCTGGCTAAAATCAAGCCCGACTTCGCCGACGAAACGAGTACCTGCCAACAACGCAACAAAACGCTCTACCTCGGTCTCATCACAGCGTCCGTCAGCAACCCACCAAGGATGAAGGCCAAGACCAACTCTGACGTTATTGCATTCGCCCAGTATTATTTTGGCCCGTTCATAGCCTTGAGGAGATATCGTCACCGATAGGCAACGCACTCCATAAACGTTCAGATCGTTGGCCAACCCACGTGCGTTATCCGCAAAGTCAAGGTGACAATGCAAGTCACAATAACGCAGAACGGTATGGGCATCCCCGGGCACTATTCGTCTCCCACACCCGCAAGCGTGCGGATAACCTCACCGGCAATCATTTGACCCATGATAGGGGGAACAAACGAAGCCGTACCCAGGTTGGAACGCTCCCGTCGAGCTGCACCTTCGCGCACCGGAACCTTTACCGGCTGCTCGCACGAATACAGTACCCGCAAGTGCCGAATGCCACGCTTACGGGCCTCCTTGCGCATAATGCGACTAAGAGGACAATTAACCGTCTGAGACACATCCGCTATCCTAAAACACTCAGGATGCAGCTTATTAGCGGCCCCCATGCTACTGATAAGCTGGAATCCTTCGCGATCGGCCAACTCCGCAATAGCCAGCTTTGTCGAAATGGTATCGATGGCATCCACTACGTAGTCAATACGCCCACAATACTGTCCGAACAATTGGTCAAGGTTCTCTGCCAGAACGAACATATCATGTGCGACCACCTGTGTTTCAGGATTAATGTCGCCCACCATAGCGCGCACCACATGAGTTTTTTTCTGACCGATGGTGCTGTGAAAAGCAATGGCCTGTCGATTGATGTTGCTTGCTTGCACCACATCGTGGTCCACTACAATCAGGCGACCTATACCACCGCGAGCTAACGCTTCAACGCAATTCGACCCTACGCCGCCCAAACCCAACACCATTACCGTCGATGCCGACAATCGCTCGAGTCCTTCGCGGCCCATAATCAATTCAAGTTTTGAGGTGGCTTCACTACCTGCAACCATCGTCGTATCCTTTCGTCGACATCCATGGTAGCATTGCCACTCCTTATTCAGAGCTTAACTGCCAAGTGTCCATTAATCTGCAGAAACTACCGCCCTAGCTCGTCGCGACGCGAGTAGACGAGCTTGCGCTAGCCCCCGTGCCCGACGCGCTACCAGTGGTGCCCGAACTCGACGAGCCACCCGACGAACTAGATGAACTCGAACCAGACCCCGTGGAGCCAGACGACCCGCTCCCCGATCCGGTAGACCCACCCGTGTCTGTCGATCCTGTCGAACCCGAGCCACCGGTCGATCCACCCGCATCTGGCGTAGTTGACCCCGACGAGCTTCCCGACTGGTCTCCGCCCGATGTCGTACCGCCTTGAGTACCATCCGACGGCTTCTCCGATCCTGCGGAACCTTGGGTTCCGTCTTGGGTTCCCGAAGAGCCATCCGTAGCCCCCGCAGAAGAAGATGAACCCGAAGCCGCACTTCCCACAGACCCAGAACCCACAGCATCTGACGGAGTAGAAGGTGTCGACGTATTACCGGAGTCCGCCAATCCGCCCCATACGGACGAAGCCATAAGAGGCTGTGCCTTAATGCCTAGCCCTTGACCGGTGGTAACAAAATTCACGACAAGCGCAGACATCAACACAGCAACGACAGCAGACACCGCCGATACCGCAATCACCCGTCGTTGAACCCTTCTCTTGCGCTCCCTCAACAAACGAGCACGGCGTACCGTCACATCATCACAGAGGGCATCATCATCAACGCGCGGTGTGCGCGACCGCCGTATCGCAACCGCGTCAAAAGGCATTGTCTTACCCGCTATAGCAACTTCAGCCACGTCCACACTGGGCACAGCGTCAGCCTCAATACGACGCGTCGCGGCTATGTCGTCGGCTGGGTCGGTACCAGGAGCAGACGAATTTCCGTCACCCGGCAGCACATCACGAATTTTCTCAGCTGATTTCGTGAGAAACTTCTTATACATTTGCGAAGCTACCGCCGATACAACCGAGCCCACACCAACACCTATCACCGATCCTGTAATGCCGATCTGTGATGCAAGCAACATCGACGTAACCGCCGCCAGTGCACCTGCAACCACCTGCGCCATCGACAAGCCTTCAAACAATCCACCTTTTTTTGCTTTTATACTATCAGCGCCCTGCGCCATCTCACTTCCTCCTCGACCATGCTCTCGCGTGTGTTTCACCTCTGAACATAACGCACGAAGACTGCCGAGAAGAGCCTTCCATCCAATTGCTATCAGACGGTCACAGAACCATCGCATACCGGAGCAAATGAAGTATTCACAGACCAAAAGCAGACGCAACAACGCCCCCGTCGCATGACAGGGGCGTTGGCGTAAGCATGAAGATTGAAGATTACAGGTCTTTTGGCCTCAAATCTTCCAGCGGCAACGGAAGCTCTCGCGCTTCTTCCTCTTCCACCGCCAGCTCTTCAGGCGTAGCAGTTTCCTTACCTGGTAGTATTACATTCAACAAGATGCCCGCAATTGAGCCCACAGCAAGCCCTGACAACGAGATGGTTACGCCGCCCAAAGGAAGCAGAATAGCACCAGCAGTACTGTAGGCAATACCCAAAGATAAGACCAATATCAGCGCCGTGATAAGCACATTGCGGCTTTGCATAAAGTCAACGTGGTTCTCAACTAGATTACGAATACCTACCGATGAAATCATGCCATACAGCACCAGCGATACACCGCCAATGACACACGCTGGCATGACTGCGATAACGGCCGCAAACTTAGGACTGAAAGACAGCAGAATAGCGAAGCCGGCAGCAATACGCACAACACGAGGGTCAAACACCTTTGTCAAGGCTAGTACGCCCGTATTTTCACCGTATGTTGTATTGGCTGGAGCGCCGAACAGCGATGCCGCAATGGTGGCAAGACCGTCACCCAGAAGCGTGCGATGCAAGCCCGGCTCTGCGATGTAGTTACGATTACACGTAGAGCTAATAGCCGACACATCGCCGATATGTTCAATCATCGTAGCAAACGCCAGTGGCATGATAGTAATGATGGCCGTGATGGCAAGACCTGTATCAAAATTGGCGCCGAACAGCGAAAAAACCGTATTATCCCAAGTAAAAGGCATTCCGATCCATGCCGCATCGGCCACCGTGGCAAAATTAACCTCACCAGCGAACGCCGCTACCACGTAGGACACAACTACACCCAGCAGGATGGGGATAATCTTGATCATCCCGCGTCCCCAAATGTTACATGCCACAATCACCGCAATGGCAACCAACGCCACCGGCCAGTTTGTCGACGCATTGCCGATGGCCGAACTAGCCAAAATCAGACCAATAGAAATGACGATAGGGCCGGTAACTACCGGGGGGAAAAAACGCATAACCCGTGACGGACCAAACACCTTAAATAACGCCGAAAGGACCAAATACAAAAGACCCGCGCACGCCACACCTAGACAAGCATAAGGAAGCAGGTCGGCCTCACCATTCGGCGCAATAGCTGCATAGCCCGCAATGAAAGCGAATGAAGATCCTAAAAACGCCGGCACCTTACCTTTGGCCAGCAAATGGAACAGCAACGTGCCCAAGCCCGCAAACAATAACGTTGCCGAAACAGACAATCCTGTTAGCGCCGGAACAAGAATGGTCGCACCAAACATTGCAAACATGTGTTGCAAACCAAACAAAAGCATCTTCGGCGCACCGAGCGGGCGCGCATCATACACCGCATCCGGACTATCCTTGGCCCCCATCGTTGGCGTCGGACGATCGCTCATTGGCAAACCCCTATCTCTCGTATCCCCAGTGCATCACACCTTTACCAGGCGCGCACGCGTGCATAAACCTTCGATATTATGCAACAAGCAAGAACCGACACCTTCGACAACCAAGCAGAATGTTGCACATTCCCCGCTAAGAGGTGCAAAGAAGCTCAGAATACGGCATCGACTAAATTATTGACAAGCTACCTGTCGAATCGACAGGTAGCTCAAAAAAACGAGCCGAAACATCGCAGCACATAGCGCATTGATGCTTATCCTTGCTGAAACGAAGGGCTTTACGACGCAAGTGATAATTCGTAAGGTTTGTTTGCGCTGCTCCGTGAGCGTCCACATGAGACAGGGTTTCGCTATAATCGCTTCCACGAGAAAAAGTCGGCTGTTCGTCGGCATCCGCGAAAACGAGGAGGACTACCCCCATGGACCCCAACAAGCGCCCTGAAGATATGGAACGAATCACCACCCCCGAGCAGGCGCAAGCGTTCATAGCTGAGCAAGTAGAAGCCATCAAGGGCCAGGTTGGCAACCAAAAGGTGCTTTTGGCGCTTTCTGGCGGCGTAGATTCGTCTGTTGTCGCAGCACTGCTCATCAAGGCTATCGGCAAGCAGCTCATCTGTGTACACGTAAACCATGGCCTTATGCGCAAAGGCGAGAGCGAGCAGGTGGTAGACGTATTCCGCAACCAACTAGACGCGAACCTCGTTTATGTAGACGCCACCGACCGCTTCCTCAATTTACTGGCCAACGTAGACGAGCCCGAAGCCAAGCGCAAGATTATCGGTGCTGAGTTTATCCGCGTGTTCGAGGAGGAAGCCCGCAAGGTAGGCGACGAGGTTAGCTTTTTGGCGCAGGGAACCATCTATCCCGACATCCTCGAGTCAGATGGCGTGAAAGCGCATCATAACGTAGGTGGCTTACCCGACGATCTGCAATTCGATCTCTGCGAACCCGTAAAACTGTTGTATAAGGACGAAGTGCGCGTCATCGGTGACGAGCTAGGTCTACCTGAGAGCATGGTACAGCGCCAGCCCTTCCCCGGCCCGGGTCTAGGTGTTCGTTGTCTTGGCGCCATCACGCGCGACCGACTCGAAGCATTGCGCGAAGCCGACGCTATCCTGCGCGAGGAGTTTGCCAACGCCGGCCTCGAGGGCAAGGTGTGGCAGTATTTCGTAAGCGTACCCGACTTCCGCGCCACTGGCGTGCGTGACGGTGTGCGTGCCTTTGAGTGGCCTGCCATCATTCGCGCGGTAAACACGGTGGACGCCATGACCGCCGACGTTCCCGAACTCGATTGGACACTGCTCAAGAAGATTACCGCGCGTATTTGCGCCGAAGTTCCCGGCATCTGCCGCGTGGTATACGACCTAACTCCGAAACCTATTGGCACCATTGAGTGGGAATAGCAAAAGGCCAAAAGGGCAAAGCCACCTGCAACCATTCACTGTAACGCATTGCAACACATAGCGTCGCAATGACTATCACACCACCTGCAACAAGCAGGAATAACAGGTTCGAATCAGCCCCGGAATCCGATGGTTTTCGGGGCTGATTTCATGCTTATCACCTGCGGTTTTGATTCTTGATTGTTCTATGAAGTGACGAGCGTTTGAGCGATTTGGCGCGTACCGGACATTCGTGCTCGTCATGAAAGGATGTAAAGCCACCCGCAATTACTCCCGAGCTGAAAACCGGCAGTTTTTGAGTGATTCGAATCAAACCCGAATCACCGCCCTCCTCCGAAAGCTGAAATCATAAAACCGCAGGTAAAGCTGGGGGAATAACAAATCGGGAAAAGGCGCTCTTTCAGGTGAATGTTCGCCCTCGACGAATACGAAAAAGCGGCCCGGAGGCCGCTGGATTGATTCGCAATTATTCCTGGAGTGGCTTTCTCAGACCCCGAATTCAGCTTTCCATTCGTTAAGCTCCTCAGGGGTGATCTCACCCGCATTTTCCGAATCAAGCAGCTTCTTCCATGCTTTGAGTGCGGCGGCGAGTTTCGGCGACTTCTCCGCCCCCATATCGAATCCCAGGACGAGCATGCCGTCCACCTCCATGGGCTCGAGTCCGAACTCCTCGTCGAGCCTGAACAGAAGCTCCAGTGCTTGCCTGCTCGATTCCAGGGGCACCTCTCGCAGCGCCTCTGGCGAGATGTCCAACGCATCTGCGATAGCCTGAATCTGCTCCTGGCCGGGTGTCCTGTTCCCGAGCTCGTAGTTGCGGATGGCGGAATCGGTCTGCCCGCATGCTCCGGCAAGCTGTTTCTGCGTCATCTTGCGCAGCTTGCGATACTTCTTGATGAGCTCTCCGGTCTTCAACTCTACCTCCCAGGCCATGTTCCGTCGGAACGGTGATGAATCATGTGGAAACTATAGCACGTAATTGAACGGTATGTATTGACAGTTCACAACTGAACTACTACCATGCAATTGCAAAACCGTTCATTTACGAACTATAGGAGGACATATGAAAGATGTGGAACCACGACTGCTCGGGGCAGCGGAGGTTGCGGACAGGCTCGGCATCTGCCGTACCAAGGCCTACGGGATCATCAGGGATCTCAACAGGGAGATGCAGACGCGCGGGTGCAGGGTCATCGCCGGCCGCGTGAGCAACGAGATCTTCGAGGAAACGTACTTCAGGTCGAAGGGAGGCAGCCGCCATGACCGTTAAGCAGGCGAAGAACGGGAGCTGGTTCACCCAGTTCCGCTGCAGTGATTCTGATTCTGATTCTGCCCCGCTTCAGTTGACAGCGGTTAAGCCGATTTTCGGCATTGCAACATCTTAGCTTCGAACTCATCTGGACTCAACCAACCGAGCGCGGAATGAATCCTTCTCTTATTGTAAAAGGTT
>JAEWYG010000174.1 GCA_023395755.1 Actinomycetes bacterium
AAACCTTTTACAATAAGAGAAGGATTCATTCCGCGCTCGGTTGGTTGAGTCCAGATGAGTTCGAAGCTAAGATGTTGCAATGCCGAAAATCGGCTTAACCGCTGTCAACTGAAGCGGGGCAGAATCACAGGTTCGCTCACACCCTCCCTCCTGATATCGCTGGAGACGAAATTCAATCCCGCGCCTCCTCGACTTCTGGGCTATGGATTTTGGCCATGGATTTTCGTCCACAATACCGCTGTTTTTCATCATTCTGCCGCAAGGATTCTCCAACTTACCCCATACTAATTAGTTGCTTTACACGAAATTCTTTCTCCCTTCTCTTCGCGCAGAATGCCAACAGATTGCGGAAAGCGGCTCGAGTCAAGCGCCAGCACGCCGCAGGAGCGGGTGCGACCGGACGCGAGGTAATCACGCCGTGCGCCGCGTAAGAGAATGGGACATAAAAATATGACGAAATTTGCCGACCTCGGCTTGTCCGAGGCTGCGCTCGCAGCTGTCGAGCGCATGGGATACACCGAAGCTACCCCCGTGCAGGAACAGGCCATCCCTCTGGTCATGGAAGGCCGCGACCTCATTGCGGCCGCCAGTACCGGTACGGGTAAAACCGCAGCATTTTTGCTGCCCGTATTGTCTACCCTACCACGCATGAAGGGCCGCGCCCGCGCGCCACGCGTGCTGGTGGTAAGCCCCACCCGCGAGCTTGCCCAACAGATTGCGAAAACCTGCATGCAGATAACGCGCCAGACGAGGCATTTCACCACCACGGTTTTTGGTGGCACACCCTACGGGCCACAAATCAAGGAACTACGCGGCGGCACAGACGTACTTATCGCTACGCCGGGACGCCTGAAGGACCTCATGGCGCGCGGCGTCGTAGACCTAAGCAGCATCGAGGTGCTGGTATTAGACGAAGCCGACCGCATGCTTGATATGGGCTTCCTGCCCGACGTGACCACTATTGTGAGCGACACCCCCGAGGAACGCCAAACCCTTCTGTTCTCAGCCACCATCGACCAGTCCATCCAGAAAAACCTGGGTACACTGCTGCGAGATCCGGCTATCGTAGAGGTGTCTCGTAACGGTGAGACTGCTAAAACGGTTGCCCAGTTCATCATGCCTATCGCTCACAAGAACAAGCAAGAGCTCTTGGAAGCCGTACTAACTGAGAAAGGTTCGGAACGTGTGATTGTGTTTGCGCGCACCAAACATCGTGCCGAAGACTGTGCCGATATGCTGTGTGACAATGGATATCGCGCCGAGTCTATTCACTCAGACAAGTCACAGGGACAGCGTCGCCGCGCCTTGGAGAATTTCCGCCGCGGCAAGACCGATGTACTGGTAGCCACCGATGTACTAGCACGCGGTATTGACGTACCCGAGGTCGATCATGTGATCAACCTCGACTTGCCCGATATGCCAGAAGACTACGTACACCGTATCGGTCGTACGGGACGTGCTGGCGAGGAAGGCTATGCTATCTCGTTTGTTAGCCGCGAAACGCGTGGCACACTGCGCAGCATCGAAAAGCTCATCGGCAAGGATATTCCTCTGATGGAGCTTGAAAGTTACGAGCTAGACCCCAGCTTGCTCACAAACCCGGGACGCACTGGCAAGGGCAAAGGTGCTGGCAAGCCTTATGGCAACCATAACCGCCCAGGACGCAACGGCGCAAGTCGTCCGAACAGTAAGGGTTCCAGTAAACCCGCAGGACGTTCTACCACCGGCAGCGGCTACAAGAGTGAATACAAGGGGACCAAAACCGAAGGCAAAAACGGCCAAAGAAGTGAGTTCGCTAAGAAGCATCGTGATACACGCGCAGGAGAAACCCGCGATGCGCGCAAGGGTAGCGAATTCAAACCGAAAAATAGTAGTGCTCCCTATGCCAAAAAGAGTGAGCGCTCGTATACTTCAGACGGTGCACGCAAAGGCAAATTCGCTGACGAACGCGGCGGTAAAAGCACAAGTGCGTTCCGCGACAGCCACGGTAACCGAACAAAAAACAACGCCGCTAAAAAAGGCGACCATGGGCGCAACGGCTACGATTACAGTCGCTTCTCCAAAGAAGATAAGCAGAAGGCCGCCGATCGCGACTAATTGCTAAACCACAAAACCCACCAGCAAGAAGGCCGCGAGATTATTTCGCGGCCTTCTTTGCAGCAGGCAGAAAACCCTCAAGCGGTATCTTCTTACTGCATATCCGCATCAATAGCGGCTTCTTCCCTACTGTGCATCCACATCAATCGGAGCCACGTTTGCAGCAACCTTCGCGCGCTTGCGTCCACGCCACCAGCGCGACAAACTATGAACCAACCATTCCACCAAAGGAATAGTCAAAAATACAACCCAAGCAGGATGCGGCTGGTTCAGCATGAACGCCATGTAGCAAAACCACGCAACCACGGCAATGGGATACACGCCCGAAATAAGAGGTGCTATGCGCCGACGTCCAACCGCATGCCCCACCATGTAGTACACCGGGATGGTTAAAAACAGGAACAGACCAACGCCCCACGCGCCATTCAGAATGCCCAGCAGCAGATACACCACAATAATCACCAGCGGATAGGGGAACTTCACCCACGACTTCTCGAACTCGCGCAGGTAGTGCTTACGTACCGGAATAGTTCGACCTACCTCCGAGCCGTATTTTGCGCGCGCGTCGTCCAGCGAGTTAAAGCGCTCACCGTTGACCGTGTAGCCGCAGGGCTCGTACCAGCAATCGTCATGCAGGTGCCCATACCCATAACGCTCACGCGCATCATGCCAATCGTCGAAGTGCTCTCCATTAACGGTTACCCCCGTGCCATCAACCACTACCTCGTTGCCTTCGTCGTCACGCCCGCCAAAGCCTTCGTTGGTCGCGCCGAACCACTCGCCCTCAGGTTTCCGACGTGTGCCATCCTGCTTGCTTTCTTCTTCGCAGTGCTCACGCTCAGCACCAGGCGATCCATCTCGACGGCCCTCAACATCAGACTGAGCCTCAGCCGCAGCGCACTCACTTCTCGTAGTGCCATGTTCTTTCACATGAATGCCGCTCCAGCCAACATGCACCTCGTCGCCCTTTTTACTATCCTTCACATGGACGCCATCACGCCAAGATACATGAACGTAGTCGTCGCCATCAAGAACATGAATACCACCTAAACCGATACGTACTTTAGAGGCTTTGTTATTGGCTTCGCCCTCTTTGGCATCGCTCGCTTCTCCGTCTTCATCATGCGAAGCTGCAGAATCTTCCGTTGAAGCAGAGTTCTCCTTCGCACAATTCGCAGAAGAATCCCCTTGAGCAGTCTGACGACCTACGGCACGGTCTGCTGCCTCAAACGCAACATCATCACGCAACTCATCTTCCACATATAAAAGCTCGTCGAGCGAAAGCCCGTAAAGCTGTGCCAAAGCAATAAGGTTGTCGGTATCGGGCGAAGACTCAGAGCGCTCCCATTTCGATACCGCTTGGCGCGACACACCCAGCTGCTCAGCTAGCGCCTCTTGTGATAATCCTGCCTGCTTACGGCGCGCTGCTAGACGCTGCGCGATCTCAACGTTCATGAGGTCCCTTTCTCGTTTTGTACATCTTAGCTTACCCAAAAGACTACGGTTGCAAGAAACGAAGTGCGACCTATTCCAGTTGGAATTTTCCGCAATTATTGGTTGCGGGATACCTGAACAGGTATTTTACTTACGTCGATAGATGTCCACAACCACCCATACCGACAAAACGGCAGCACCTAGGTAACCAAAGAAGGCCAGCACCGGAACCCCCAGCAGACGAGGCTCCATCCCAGAAAGAGACAGCATGCTCGACCCCATAAACAAACCGGCGATAATAATACCAATCGTCAGACGATTGATAATCATGGATAAATGCAGCAGCGGTGCTTCAGAGCCCAGCATTTCCATGTTCATTTTTAACTGGCCTCGCGTGAGCATTTTCAACGCTTCACCCGAATGCTGTGCGGCTTCGGCCACGCCGTGCGTCGACGAGCGCAAGGCGCGCACCAAGTCTTCCATCGTGGCCTTCAATTCATCCATCGGGTCTTTCGTACGATTGATATGAGCGTTAATAATGGCAACAACGTTTTGATTCGGTACGAACGAGGCAATAGCTCCCTCAAGCGTTACAATGCCGCGCGACACACTCGTAATGGATGCCGGAAGCGTAACTTTGCACGAGCGCGTAAGCAGAAGAATATCGGTAAGAAACTGCCCTATATCGATGTCAGCCACATCACATGCACCATAGTCACCCAACAGCATGTCAAGATCGGCTAAGAACCGCGTATGGTCGATGACGTTATTGTCTTTCACGATAGCGAAAGACAATAACGCATCTTTCAATTCGGTGGCACTCATGAGGCCGACGGCTTGAATAATATTGCCGAATCCGGCACGATCGCGCGGTGAAAGACGGCCCATAATTCCCAAGTCGATGTAGACAATCTTGCCTTTACGAATAAGCAAGTTACCAGGATGGGGGTCGGCATGAAAAAATCCATGGTCTAGAATCTGAGACGCATAATTGTCAAGAATCTTCTCGCCAATCTCCGCGAAGTCGTAGCCAGCAGCTGTTAAGCGAGCGGTATCAAGCAGTGGGATACCGTCGATGTACTCCATAACCAGCACATACTCTTCGCAAAACTCCGGATACACCTTCGGACAGTCAATAAAAGCAACCTCTGCGTTCAGTAAGGCAAATTCCTGAAGATTTTCAGCCTCACGCGCAAAATCGGTCTCTTCCAAAAACGTAATCCACAGCTCTTCAACCACATCATGCAGATCTAACATCTGCGTGTCTTTCATAAAGCGCGAGGCGTGACGCGCCACCATACGCATAATGTCGATATCCAGCGCCATGGTTGCCTTCACACCAGGCCGCTGAATCTTTACCGCCACGGTATCGCCCGAAACCAAACGCGCCTTATGTACTTGCGCGAGCGACGCGCTGCCAAGTGGAGTAGGATCGATAGCGTCGAAAATGTCGTCTTTCCGATCGCCGTAGACGGTATCCAGCGTGGCAAGAATTTGCTCAAACGGCAGAGGATCGCACTCCATCTGCAATTTCGCCAACTCATCGCAATAAGCCTTGGGCAATATTTCGGATCGCGTAGATAGCGTCTGTCCTATTTTTACGAAACTCGGTCCCAGATCTTCCAGCATTAAGCGAAACGATTCAGGCGAAAAACCACTCAGAACATGATGGCGACGCAAAATCGAAAATATCTCCCTTAGGCGACGAGCGCGCGTTTGACGGCTGAGGTTGAATCGTCCTTCAGGATCAACCTCAGCACCCGAGTTGAAAAAATATTTCAGTAGGTTGTTTTCCGATAAGGTCACGGCGGCCGCCTCGTCGTCGCGCTGCGAGGTTACTTACGCAACAGGGGGTTGCGGTGCAGCAGGCGTATCACCATCGGCCGAAGCATCGGGAGTAACGCCAGATTCCGAAACGCCCTGAGGGACTGAAGTCTCCACCGGAGAAGCATCGCCCACCTGCGCAGATGAACATGGCTTTGCCGCTATTTCCGCCGCCTTTGCAGCGAACGCTGCGCGCTCTTCCGGTGTCATAGCAGCCATACTTGCTTCCAACAAATCATAGCGCGCTTCCGCAGCCGCTTCCTCTGCTTTGTGCTTCAATTCAGTGTTAATTTGTTTTCCCTGATCAACTGTAATTTCACCTTTAGCGATGAACTGGTCAACCAGCTCTTTCGATTTCTCGGCACCAATTGCCATAGCACCGATACCCGCCAAGAAGATATCCTTGAATCCGTCGCCTATGGTAGCCATAAAAGCCTCCTAATCCGCGCGATTCGATCCGCTTCGCACAAGGGCGCGGCGGAACCCGTATATTCATGATGCACCAATTTAATAAAAAGGGCAATGGATGAGGCCAGTTGTCAAAAAAAGGCAATAAGGACGCAAACCATGAGTTTCATTTTATACAAAACTCATGGCTAAAGGAGTTTTACTAGGACTGATCGAGCACTGGTTGAGACTGAGGAGCACCAAGGTGAGGCAGAGAAACCGAAGCGGCTGTTGCTGCATCGGAAAGCACCGGTACATGCAACGGCTCGAAAACGGGCGCTTCCTTTTCCGACGCGCATTCGGGAACTCCAACAGTACGCCCATCGATCCACGTTTCGCCGACGACACATACAATGATAAGGGCCGCGCCCACAAGGCCCACTACCGACAACGTCTCGCCAAGAATACCCCACGAAAACAAGGCCGTAAAAATGGGCTCACCCGTCAACAACATAGATACCGTAGAAGAGGGCAACTTTGTCAGAGCCATGTTCTGCAAAGCAAATGTCAGACAGGTGCTAGCAAGTGCCAGAAACACGATAGTCCCCCATGCAATAGGCTGCACGGCAACCACATCAAGCGGCTTCTCAAATACAAGAGCACCCACTAAGCAGGCAACAAACGTAACACCAATCTGCGTTCCCGAGATGGTTACCACATCCATACGCACAAGGCCACGCTCGCCGAACACCAGAGCACCCGCAAGTGATATTGCCGTAATTAACGCACACACCTCACCCAACCCAAACGAGAACGAACCGCCACTGGAGCATAGTAGATACAGTCCCACAACCACTGCTACCTGAAACGGCAGATGCACCAGCTTATAACGCTGACGAAGAACAAATACCGCTATCACCGGAGTAAACACCACCGGCAATGCCATAAGAAATCCCACATTCGTGGCTGTAGTTAGATCAAGCGCAATATTGCACGAAATGTAGGACACCGCCATACAAATTGCAGCCGGAAGCCAGTCACCAAGACGCGCACCCTTCAATCCGCGCACCATACGCGGCCCGAACAATACGGCGAACACCGCAGCGGCAAGGCCAAAACGGATAGCCAAACACCACAGAGGTGAGATACTATCGTAAGCAAGCTTTGTTATGGCGCTGCCCGACCCGAATATAATCGTTTGCAGCACCACGCTGGCAATACATATGCTTCGTATATTCATCAACCGAGCCACAGGGGCCCTCCTCTTACTAAGCAGCAAACGACCCCTAGCCCCGTCCTTGCGGGGCGGCGGAATCTTTGATTTGAATGAGAATCATACTAGTGCTTGACAGAAAGAAAGTAAAATGAGAATTACTTTAAGAAAATTAAAGTAATTCTTGTTTATACTGACAGATATCGTATTTACCTATCCAGCTGACTTACAAACCAGCACGCCGAAAAGGAGTGCACCATGGGCAACCAGAAATACGAAGCGTTTCTGAAAGTAATCGAGACCGGTAGCTTCAAGCAAGCAGCGCGCGAGCTGGGCTACACCCAAGCCGGCATTAGTTACTTGGTAAACGCACTAGAGCGAGAATTTGGCATGCCGTTACTGGTACGCGAATATGGAGGAGCTCATCCTACCTCCGATGGCGCAGCTATCATGGAGCAGGTGCAAGACATCTGCAACGCAGAACGCCAACTTGAAGCACGCCTAGCCGAGCGTAAACACCTAGAAGGGGGTTCAGTACGCGTAGCCACCTTCACCAGTACCGCCATTCAGTGGCTGCCCGGTATAGCCAAGCGTTTCGAAGAGTTACACCCCGCTATAGACCTTGATCTAACCTGTATCGACGATCAAGATGAACTGGAAGAGATGGTGTGGAGAGGTGATGCCGACTGCGGTTTTGCGGTTTTCCCCATCAAACAGGATCTTCATATGATCCCTCTTCTGCGCGACCCCCTGCTTGTGGCCATAGCCTGCGACCATCCCCTGGCACAAGCACCATACTTTCCCACCGAAGCACTGGCAAACGAGCCTTATGTGAGGCTGGAGAGCGGTGTCTATTCAGAGATGGATGAATTGTTTCGCCGTAACGAGGTGGAACCACGAGTACGCTTCACTATTGCGAGCGACTATGCTGTCATGTCTTTGGTAAGCGCAGGGCTCGGTTACAGCGTACTTCCCGGCCTAATACTCAGAGACACACCTTTTCCGCTGGTTAGCATGCCACCCGAAGTACCCACCAACCGTGAGATAGCCGTCTGTGTTCGCTCTCTCGAAACGGCTAGCGCCGCGACTCGAGCATTCCTCGATATAACAAGAAATTGGGTAGAAACAGAATACGGAACGGGTATCTAACTCAATATCAAACCCGTCCCGCTCAACTAACAAACCAACCTACGCTTATGCCTTATGCGAGTTTGAGCAGCCCCGGTAACTCTTCAATGGTCGTACAGATATAATCTGGGCATTCTGCGCGCAGCGTACTTTCCGAGAACATTCCCCAAAGAGCGGCGATGGTCTTACACCCAGCACCATTGCCCGCCAGCATATCAAAGGGACTATCACCCACATAAACGCATTCCGAGGAACTCACTCCCAACAAATCACACCCATGCAAAACAGGGCCCGGATCGGGCTTATGAACAGGCCAATCATCCGACCCAATGAGACAATCGAAACTATTCTGCAATCCAAAAGAAGCAAGACCGTGCAAAGCGGCCTCGTGACGTTTCGACGTAACAATGCCAAGAGGGTAGCCTCGGCGTCGCAATTCGGCCAAAACCTCAACAGTACCCGGAAAAATTCGAATAAGATCGTCGTGCACCTGCGCGTTAAACTCGCGGTAAGTACGACACAGCTCTTCGTGTACGTCCGCATCGTCTGTAAAATCCCACATTTGGGTATTAAGCGGCTGCCCCACTTTGGCCATAAGACGCTCGTCAGGGATAACCTCATTCAGCACAGTCTTCATGGTATGCCGAAACGATGTGAGCAACAGGCGCTCGGTATCAAGCAGCGTGCCATCCAAATCGAACAGCACGCCCCGCACCTCAACACTCAACTGTGGCAATTCAGGCGCAGACAACAAATCTGAGCCCACAGATTGAGGAGCCATAGCCATTTTTGCCCGCTTTTCTTCTCGTTTCATCGGCTAAACAACTCGGCAAATAAGTCGATTTCCGACCCCCATACCTTCGTATTGCGCTGCGCAAATGCCACAACATCAGCGAGCGCCGAAAGCGACACCTCCTGACGCTCTCCCGTACGCCGAGATTTAATTTCAACTTTCTGGTTTTCAAGTCCGCGCTTTCCAACAACCACCTGCATTGGCCAGCCAATGAGGTCAGCGTCCGCAAACTTCACACCAGCGCGTTCTTTACGATCGTCAATAACCACTTCGAGACCCAATTTCGCAAACTCGCTGGCTAATTTCTCTGCCGCTGGCTGCACCAGCTCGTCACCTGTAGTAAGAGGGATAATGCATACGTGCGCCGGGGCAACCGAAGTAGGCCAACAAATTCCGTTTTCGTCGTTATGCTGTTCGACAATAGCAGCCATTGAGCGCGAAACGCCCACCCCGTAGCAGCCCATAAGGAACGGCTGCTCAGAACCGTCTTCTGCCATAAATGTTGCACCCATTGAGCGCGAGTATTTATCACCTAGCTGGAAGACTTGAGACACCTCGATGCCACGAGCGCCCTCAAGCGGTAAGCCGCACATAGGACAGCGATCACCCGGCTGCACAACACTCAGATCAGCCCATTCATTCACCTCAAAATCGACGCCAGGACGCGCACCCACATAGTGATAGCCATCTTCGTTTGCGCCAACAACCCACTGCGATATAGTCTTCAAGCTTGAATCTGCAATAATACGTGCATTTTCTGGCAAACCAATCGGCCCCATTGAGCCTTTATGCAAACCAAACGCCTGCATATCCTCATCGGTAAGTAGGGTAAATCCACCTGCTATACGTTCTGCCTTCAACTCATTTAGTTCGTGATCGCCAGGAACAAACAAAACGAGAAGCAGGCCCTCATCGTTCTTGCCCGACAGTGCCTTTACCGTCGAAGACTCAAGAATGCCGAGGAACGCGGCCAATTCTGCAATGGTATGCACCTCGGGGGTAGCAACCTTCTCGAGCGCCGCAACCTCATGCATTGTCGGCTGAGCTAGACATTCGCCCGCTTCGGTATTTGCTGCATAGCCACACGTGCAGTGAACCAATTCAGCCTCTCCCGCTTCCGCGAGCGCCATGAATTCACAGGTCACGCTGCCGCCAATCTGACCAGGATCAGCTTCAACCGGCCGAAAATCCATATCCATCCGTTTACAAATACGCGCATACGCTTCGCTCATCTCGTCATACGTCTTCTGCAATGATTCTTGATTAGCATGGAAGCTGTAAGCGTCCTTCATGATGAACTCACGACTGCGCAGCAAGCCAAAACGAGGACGAATCTCATCACGAAACTTCACCTGTATCTGATACATCGTCAAAGGCAGCTCTTTGTATGAACGCAGCTCATTGCGAACAAGCGCCGTCAATAACTCTTCATGAGTGGGCCCAAGGCAAAATTCGTGCCCATGACGATCGTCTAGGCGCATAAGCTCGGGGCCATAATCATTCCAGCGGCCACTCTCGTGCCAAAGCTCTGCGGGTTGCAGAGCCGGCATCATGATTTCTTGCGAGCCAATAGCATCCATTTCTTCACGTACGATGTTCTCCACCTTGGCAAGCACACGCTTGCCCAAAGGAAGATACGTATACACACCCGAGGCTGTCTTGCGAATTAAGCCCGCACGCAACAACAGCTTATGGCTGGCAATTTCTGCATCAGCGGGGTCCTCTTTGAGTGTAGGTACGTACAACTCGCTCATGCGCATAATATTCGCGTTTGTCATAGCTTTCCAATCTCCTCCATCAAAGCGTCCACAATGGCAGCTTCTTCCACCTTACGGACGACATCTCCCTTAGAAAACACCACACCGGAACCTGCTCCACAGGCAACCCCAATATCGGCATCGGCAGCCTCACCCGGGCCATTAACCACACATCCCATTACCGCAACTTTGAGCGGCTTATCCAATTGAGAAATGCGCTCTTCCACCTCACGTGCCAGCCCAATAAGGTTCACCTGACAGCGGCCACACGTTGGGCAACTAATAAGCTCTGGACCACGACGGCGCAAGTCGAGCGCCCCCAACAGTGTCCAGCAAGCACGAATCTCCTGCACAGGATCGTCGGTAAGCGAGATACGCAGCGTATCACCAATGCCTTCTTCCAACAAAATACCCAAACCGCAAGCCGACTTAATAACACCCTGAAACGTCGTGCCAGCCTCAGTAACTCCAATATGAAGCGGCACTTGCGGAAGCTCGACCGCAAGCTGGCGATACGTGGCTACGGTAGTCATAACGTCGTGTGCTTTTGCGCTAACTACCAAATCATGAAAGCCTCGACTTTCGCAATGCCGTACATAGTCGGCCGCTGAGTGAGCCAATTTTTGGGCCAGTGTTAAATCGTCGCGTCGGGCCAGTGCTTCATCGAGCGATCCTGCGT
>JAEWYG010000215.1 GCA_023395755.1 Actinomycetes bacterium
CTCATGGATAGCAGAAGAACAGGCGCACTTATTCGTGTACTGCGCATCGAACGGGCGCTTACCCAGCGACAGCTAGCTGAGCGCCTCGGTGTGAGCGATAAGGCCGTATCAAAATGGGAACGTGGCGGCGGATGCCCCGACGTCGGACTGTTGTCTGAACTCGCAGCACAACTAGGTACCAGTGTCGAAACTCTACTCCAAGGTAATCTCTCTCCCGACAAACAATTAGGAGGAAGTATGAAACGTCTGGCTTTTCGCCTCTGTCCCACTTGTGGCAACATAATCACCACTACCGGTGATGCCGATATCGCCTGTTGCGGGCGTACTCTAGCCCCTCTTGAGATACACGATGTCGACGACAACCATAGTATGCGCATTCAGAGCATTGAGGGCGACTGGTACCTTACTTTCGAACACCCCATGAATAAGCAACATTACTTAAGCTTTATTGCCGCCGTCGGCTACGACCGCATCGCTCTAGAAAAACTCTACCCCGAACAAGGTGGAGAGGCGCGCATCCCACAGCTTCCAGGAGCCGTACTTTATACGTACTGCACCAACCATGGCCTCATGAGGCACCGCATACGTTAAACCACCCCTGCCGCACGCTCTCTCACGCAAGCGACAAGCGGCGCAACCATCGTACGGTCGGTAGCATCAAATCCCTCACGCATGCCAGCAAGCGCCTCTGCAGCATCCATGTCACCCGCATTCGCCTTCTTCTCTAATTCTTTAAACATCATCTTCATAGCTATCCTGTTCATAAACGACAGAGCAGGATAGTTAAACCCTCCCCGAAGATAAAAACGAGGAAGATCGGGATATTCAGTTTTAGGATACGTACGATCAAGCGCTTCGGTGATCTGCTGAGTTTCCTCAGACTTGGTTGCGCCAACACAAAACACTACGAACGGCACATCGGGATGTTCAGCCATCATGAGCTTACACTTTTTCGACCCGGGAACCGCTGCAGCATGAAACCAGCTACCAAATACCACCACGTCATAGTCGCTCACATCAATAGTTGACACCGCAAGATCAACAGCCTCGCATCCCAAATCCTCAGCAATCCACGTTGCATAACGTCGCGTAAACCCCGTGCTCGACCGGTAGATAACAATAGCTTTCATAAACCCTCGCTCTCTTCAGTGGAAAAAGTTCTATCTTTCTCGCCTGAGTTTTCACCATCACCTACAGAGTTCTTTATGAAAGACACGTTTCGATGAGTGTTTGTAAACTGCGCCACGTGGGCCGTGATGCGCGGAGCAACTTCATCCCATGGCACCTCGGCATGCAGCAGCAAAAATACCGGTCCGTAAAATTCAATGGACATCTGAGATGCATCACCAGGTACAAACTCACCAACATCCATAAAGCGTTCAAACACCGTTCGCTGCAACTCCAGCGGACGCTCAACGAACACCAGACGGTACGCCTCAACTGCCGCATCACTCTCAAACTGACTCATTACCAGAAGGTGACGCAACTGCACAATAAAAGGATCTTCAAAGAAAGGTTGAAAAGTGGCCAAGATTAACTCAGTAATCTCTCCCAAAGAAAGACGCTCATAGGCATCTGTGCTATCTTCAGCAAAAACCAAAACACCTCGAGGCTCAAAATAACCCCGTAGTCGCGTAATCGCCTCCTCAAGAATCGCATCAAAAAGCGCCTGTTTCCCCGAGAAATGGTTATAAAGCGAGGCATCCTTGATTCCCACCGATGCAGCGATATCTCGAACAGACACCGCATGATAGCCACGTTCGGCAAACAAGGTGAATGCCTTTTCAAGAATGAGTTCTTTCGTATTCTCGCGCGCCACCTACACCCCTTTTATCCATAAACTAGCACTTGCTAGCATAATAACGAGCAAGTGCTCGTTAAACAAGAAAAAAGCGAAGACTACCGTTTAAAAGGGTGGTATTTTACACGCGCTGCCAACTATGCTTTTTGAAACTGATCCAACAGTTGCTTTAAAATTTCGACATGACTGCGACGCTTGCGCGTAGCGGTTCCCAATAGACAAACACTGCTATATTCGCCATAACGTTTAAAAAACTGCCCAACAGCATCACGCTCACGCATATCCTCACGATATGCATCCGCATAAGCATCCCATCCAATGTTTCCATGCAAATAGCGCTCGAGAATAGTCGGAGCCGGCGCAAATAGCTTGTCATCTACGTAGTCGGCATGGAGGAGTTTGGGCACAAAATATTCCAGATCAGTCTTTTTTGTAAAACCTGCCAACTGATTCGTATTCTTCAAGCGCGTGTCTAGCAGCAAATCGACTTTTTCCGTCGCAAGATCATCAAAGAACTTTTCAGCTGTAATTTCATAGGCGCTGGTGATATAGATGTTCATGGCATCCATCTCCTTCTCGGCGGCTCAAAATAAGTCGCGACGTTTTGAAAGAAGTGTAGTCCCACCTGCCATACGGACACTAATCTGCAAACGCCCCGTCGAAAAACCGCAGACGTTTTGTCACGCAGCCGCCAGTCACACCACCATATTTACCACTACCCCGACGAATTATCGGTATGGCAGAAGATGTGCAAAAAATTCCGAAGCTGGTATCAAAGAGTCCGCAGCGAGAGAGGTGCCCCTAGACGCGCCAATTCGCCAGCAACGGTATCAACCAACAGCGGCAAAGCGGCATCTACCTTCGCCGTCAGACCTATAGTCACCAGGGCGGGTGACGGATTTTCCACCTGCATACCCAAGCACAAACCTTCTGCCTCATAACCCAGCAGAACGGCCGCGTCGAACAAGTCTATCAACTTCAAATCGTGTAGCGAGGCTGTTGCGCCGGAATGACGAGCCATTGCATCGGGCTTAAAACGGAACACCGTACCTGGTTCCTTATCGGTGCCGTCCACGGCATCCACCGTAATAATCACATCATAGTCATTTACATAGTTCAGCATATCCAAACTCAGACAGCCAATATCAAATAACTCTACATTAGCTGGCACGTCATAACGCGACATCAACTCTTCATATACCGCTGGCCCAACGCCGTCGTCCAGCATGAGCTTGTTTCCCACACAAAACACAGCGATACGGCGCAGAGGAGTTTGGCTACCGGTAGCCAAACAACCCTCACCAACACAGGCGGAAGTATTTGATTCACGCGTGTCTACCGAAGTTCTTTCCTGACCTTCCCCGTTGTCTTCGCAGTTCATCGTACTCATGCGACACCCAACGTCGGACGAATACTCAGATTGTAGTACGTCGCAGCCGCAATCATAGCAAGACCAATAACCACACTGACAACAGCCCAAATACGCTGGCGTTTTAGGTACGTTTCCTTATCAACACCACGAGATGCCGCGCGGTGCGCAGCAAAAGGTTGACCAATAAGCGAGAAAGCAACCGTACCTGCCGTAAGTGAGACAAACATAATGGCCGCTACGATAATCGCAAGCGGAGTACGTTCGGTCCACGCCGCATAAAAGGTGTTATCCGCAAACAGCCAAATGGGATAAAACAAGATAGTCGCCCAAAACCCATGAGCAGGACCCCAAATGGGAGGTAAAAATAGCGCCCCAATATTCAGACGCGGAATGCCTTCGAGGAAC
This sequence comes from Actinomycetes bacterium, assembly GCA_023395755.1. GTDB lineage: Bacteria > Actinomycetota > Coriobacteriia > Coriobacteriales > Eggerthellaceae > Gordonibacter. The sequence continues at coordinate 3,579 of JAEWYG010000215.1, forward strand.
TTCTTCTCGTTGGCTATTTGCTCATCGGTCAGTTCTGCCGCCATCGGGCCTCCTTAGTATTTTCTTACTTTATTATAACGAAGCTTCCTACCGCCGCCCACCAGTGGCGACGAACGGCGCTCTGCAACGGTTTAGCGCAAACGACCTCGTTTGTACGTGACGAAACCTCCTGTATCGGATATCATTTCAGTAGCATTAAGAAACTGGTCATACACTGTATCTAACCAGTAAAGATCGTGAATAAAACGACACTAATTCAGAAGCGAACAGCACAGGAGTTCCACGTTGTCGCCTGTCGGGAAAGGCCTCTTATGAATATACTCGCCATCGCTGGATCACTCAGGCTAGGTAGCTACAATCGCCAACTTGCCGAAGCGGCAGGCAAGGTAATACACACCAAGTATCCCGAAGTAAGGTACGAAATATTGGACTGGCATGACGTGCCCTTCATGAACCAGGATATCGAGTATCCAACCCCCGATGCCGTCTCGCGCGCACGTAGTGCCGTTACCAACGCCGATGGCATATGGCTATTTAGCCCTGAGTATAATCATGCTATTCCCGGACCCCTCAAGAACCTTATCGACTGGTTATCACGGCCTGTCAGCGCAACCGAAGGCCAGGTTCTGGCCGAGAAACCCGTGGCGTTAGCGGGTGCAAGCATCGGCATGAGTGGAGCCTCGCACGCCCAAGACCAGCTTATTGGTGTACTGAGCTTTCTCAATATGACCATTATGAACCAACCGCGCTTATGCATCCCCCATATTGCCAGCCAGGCGAAAGATGGTATCTTACAACTCGACACTTCGGCGCCTTACTTGGAAAAGCAGGCCGATGCGTTTATTCACTTCATCGAGCGCGAGAGACCATAAACTACAAAAGTTT
>JAEWYG010000028.1 GCA_023395755.1 Actinomycetes bacterium
TCTGGTCGTAAGGTAGATGAGATGGAGAGCGGGCATCGCGAATTGTGCGCCGACGGTGCTGGTTTGGAAGACCGCAAGCGCGACCCGCTGGATTTCGCTGTATGGAAGGCGGCTAAGCCTGGCGAACCGTCATGGGTATCACCTTGGGGCGAGGGTCGTCCGGGGTGGCATATTGAGTGCTCAGCTATGTCACGAAAGTACTTAGGGCTCCCCTTTGACATTCATGGTGGCGGTGCCGATTTAGTATTCCCGCATCACGAGAACGAGCGAGCTCAAAGTGAGGCGGCGTGCGGCTGCACGTTTGCTAACTACTGGATGCATGGCGGCATGCTGCAGATTAACTCTGAGAAGATGAGCAAGTCGCTAGGCAATTTTAAATTGTTGCGCGACGTGCTGAAAACGGTCGATCCTGCTGTACTGCGCTTTCTTATGCTGCAGACGCATTATCGTAGCCCCCTCGACTTCTCCGAGGAGCGTCTAGCTGAGGCCGATTCGGCACTTGGACGTATTAAAACTACGGTAAAGAACTTAGATTGGCTGATAGGAAATGCCGTTGATGCACCCTCACCGTTAGACACACGCGCTCTGATGAACCGTACGCGTGAGGCGAAGATGGCATTTATTTTTGCCATGGATGACGACTTCAACACCTGTAAAGCGCTCGGTGAGATATTCGATTTCATCGTTGAATTGAATACGCAGACCGCGGGCAAGACTATTTCGCTGTCTGACGTGCCGCCGGTGCGTGACGCACGCGAACTAATTGTTGAGCTGATGGGTGTGTTTGGTATCGATGTGGCTGGATCAGACGATGCGTGCGAAACTGGGCAAGGATATCCTGTCGAGGTCGTGGCACTTGCGGCCAACATTGCTGGCTACACCGGATCTGATGCGGTTGAAGCGGTGGATGCGCTTTTGGTTGCTCGTGCGGATGCCCGTGCTTCTAAGGACTGGGCCCGTGCTGACGCGGTGCGTGATGGCCTGTGTGGCTTAAGCTTCGTGATTGAAGACACGCCGCAGGGTGCGCGTGTCACGTATGAAGGGTAAGCGGTTGCGGGCTTTGAATACTCCTGAATTGCTCGCACCTGCTGGCGGACGAGCGCAGCTCGAAGCGGCGGTGTTGTTTGGTGCGGATGCCGTCTATTTGGCGTGTGATCGTTTTGGTATGCGTCAGCGTGCAGAGAACTTTTCGTTAGAAGAACTCCCCGAGGTTGTGTCCTTCGCGCATGCGAACGATGTTTCCGTGCATGTAACGCTCAACACGCTTATGGATGCACGTGACCTAGAGGCTTTGCCTGCTTACTGTGAAGCTCTGGCTGCTGCTGGAGTTGATGCCTTCATCGTAGGCGACTTGGGTGCGCTTCGCATAGCACAGCGGTATGCACCGGGCGTGGAGTTGCATGCAAGCACGCAGGCTAACGTGAGCAATGCGGAGGCGGCTTGTGTTTGGCATGAACTTGGTGCTAGTCGTGTCGTGTGTGCGCGGGAGATGAGTGTGGCTGACATCGCGCTTTTGCGTGCCGATACCCCCCGCGAGTTAGAGATTGAAGCCTTCGTGCACGGGGCTTTGTGTATGGCGGTATCGGGACGTTGTTTGCTCAGCTCGGTTATGGCGGGACGTTCGGCGAACAAGGGTCACTGCACTCAGCCGTGTCGCTGGAACTATGCGTTAGTGGAAGAGAAGCGCCCGGGTGAGTTTATTCCTATCGAGGAAGACGTGCGGGGCTCCTATGTCATGAGCGCGCAGGATTTGTGTATGATTGATCATTTGGACGATTTAATCGCTGCGGGTGTAACCTCGTTTAAAATTGAGGGACGTAACAAGAAGGCTTTTTATGCTGCCACGGTGGTACATGCCTACCGCTCGGTTCTAGATGGCGCCGATCCGGCGTTGGTTGCCGACGATCTGCGCGCTATATCACATCGTCCATACAGCACGGGGTTTTACTATGGTATGGCACAACAGTCCTCTGAGTTGGATGGCTACTTGAAAGAATGTTTGCATGTTGCCACCGTACAGTCCTGTGAGCCAGTAGGGGAGGATGTTTGGTGCACGTCGGCGACATGCTTCAATCGATTTTGTGAAGGTGATCGGCTTGAAGTACTTTCGCCACGTCGCGCAGTTCGGACGATTCAGGTGCGCAATCTCGCCTGGCTTCCTGCACCTAAAAAGACCACATCGCGCCCTGCTCCGGTTACGGTGGAGGTGGCCAATCGATCGGCTGCAACTTATTCCTTCCTCGTGGAAGAGCCTCTGGAACCAGGTGACTTTCTGCGTATTCGTATCGAGGCCTAAGGGCTAGACGGCTGTTTACTGCTCTCGTTATAGTGAAGCGGATGTCATAGTGCGACCCCAGCGGGAGCGTTGTCAGTTGTTCATGGTGTTTATATGATTATTAAGGTCATGGACAAAGTGACCCCGGGTGCTGCTTGCCAGAGAGGTTGCCCGAGATCATGAGTGCCGGTAATGGGATGAATATCACCTTGCTCTGTGTGTGGGCCTTTCCGTATAATGGGCTACATGAGAAGCATTTCTTACTTATATGAGCAAGCACGAGCGGAAGGCCGACAGCCGGTTTCGTTTGAGATATTTCCCCCTAAGGGCGATCTAACCTTGGCAGCTGCCCATAAGGTTGCTGCTCAGCTCGCGCAGTTGCTTCCCGACTTTATAAGTGTTACGTATTCTGCTGGCGGCAGTGGAAACCAGCAGGCAACGGCTGATATTGCCGCCATGATTCATGATGATTTTGATGTGCCTACCGTGGCGCACCTTACCTGTATGGGTGCGACTGAGGAATCCTTGTCTGCTGCAGTGCACGACTTAAAGCATAAGGGCATTGTGAATGTGCTGGCTCTTCGGGGTGACCGTGTGTCTGGCGCGGAGTTTTGCGGGGGGTCAAGTGCTTTTAGTTTTGCCAAGGATCTTATTATGCGCTTGTCCGATGAGGGGTTCTGCGTGGGTGCAGCAGCGTACCCCGAGGGGCATATTGAATGTACCGACTTTAAGGCCTCGGTGGAGCACCTAAAGCAGAAGCAAGATGCGGGAGCATCCTTTTTCGTAACGCAGCTTTTCTTTGATAACGCGTATTTTTATCGCTTCCGTGAGGCTGCGGCAGCGGCCGGCGTTGCCATTCCTATGGCGTGTGGCATTATGCCGTTTCTGGGAAAGGCCCAGATTCAACGCATGGTATTCATGTGTGGCGCTTCGCTACCATCGCCCATTATTAAATTGTTGGCCAAGTACGAAAATGACCCCGGCGCACTGCGTTCAGCAGGAATTGAATATGCCTGCGAACAGCTGGTTGACTTGCAGGCGAATGGGGTGGACGGCCTGCATATCTACACTATGAACCAACCTGATATCGCGTGTGCCTGTGCGACAGCTTTGCGTGCTTCGTGGTCAGATGTGCGCTCGTGAAGCGCGCAAATCCGTGCAACATACAGGGTCGAGCATTATTCTGTGCATTGATGGATAATCGCGCATGAGCCATCATGATTTACTGCGCATTGATCGGGCTGAGGTGCTTCGCTATCTGGGGCATACGGGTCAGTCTCTTGACGACGATCTGGCGAGGCGTTTTGATGATGCGATAGGTGCTTGCGAGCGAAACATACGGCCTCGCTGCATTCATGCCACCTTTGCTCTCGATCCTCTGCGCTCAGATCAAAATCGGGTTGCGGTGAAAGACTGCGAGCTTCTGTTAGAGGGGTGCGATATCGTTCACCATCTTGAAGGTGCGTGCGAGGTCGTGCTTATGGCATGTACGCTTGGTGAAGCTTGCGATCGCGAGATACGTCGCCGCGTTGCAACAAGTCCTACCGATGCACTTCTCTATGATGCAGCAGCTTCTGCACTGGTGGAGGCCGCTGCTGATGCGGAAGAAGATCGTATTGTTCGGGAGGCCGCCCAGCGCGGTTTATATACGAATTTTCGCTATAGTCCCGGCTATGGAGACTTCCCCCTTTCTGCTCAGCCCGCACTGCTTGCTGCCCTGCATGCCTGTCGGCGCATAGGGCTCGTAGCTACCGAAGAGCACCTCCTTGTGCCTTCGAAGAGTATCACGGCTCTTATTGGTCTGTTCGATGGCAAGCCTCCAGGTGCTCCCGTCCGTTCTAAATGTGCAGATTGCACGCTGAAAGACTGCTGTAGTTTTCAACCCAAAGGAAGGACCTGCCATGTCTGATTTCTTTTGTGAAGTCTCTCGGGAACGCTTTATTGACCCGCTTGCTGGTTTGCGTATTGCTGACGAGCATTTAGCGCGAGTGCTTCGCGGGGAAGATTTTCTTGTGCAGGATGGCGCCATGGGAACGCTTCTGCAGGCACGCGGTCTTACGGCGCACGGTGAGCTTCCTGATCTGCTGAACTTTAGCGACCCTCAGGCTATCGTGGCCATTCATGCTGGCTATGTAGAGGCCGGTGCGGAAATGATTACCACGAATACGTTTGGGGCAAATGCTCATAAGCTGGAGGGTCGCGCTCTCGTGGCAGATGTGTACCAGGCCGCCGCAGCCAACGCTCGAGCAGCTGGTGCTCGTTATGTGGCGGGTGGGCTTGGTCCTATTGGGGCTTTGCTGGAGCCGTTGGGAACATTATCGTTTGAAGCTGCGTATGAGGTATTTGCCGAACAGGTTCGTGCTGTGGTTTCTGCGGGATGTGACATTGTGCTTATTGAGACCATGACTGACCTACGCGAGGCTAAGGCGGCGGTGCTGGCAGCAAAGGAATACTCCAACCTACCTATTTTTGCGTCGATGACTTTTGGCGAGGATGGACGCACCTTTTTAGGTACGTCTCCGGCTGTGGCTGCTGCGACGCTTTCAGCTTTAGGGGTGCAGGTGGTTGGGGTGAACTGTTCACTTGGTCCCGAGGAGCTACTGCCAGTTGTTGATGAGCTACTTCGTTTTGCCCGGTGTCCGGTCGTGGTGCGCCCCAATGCGGGACTTCCCCATATAGTGGACGGGCAAACGGTGTATAACGTGGGTCCCGAAGAATTTGCTACCACTATGGCGTGTATGGTGGATGCAGGCGTGAATGTTTTGGGGGGCTGCTGTGGCACAACCCCTGTTTATACCGAGGCGCTGACAGCTCTCGTTGCGGGCCGTACGCCGGCTTTGCGTTCGCAATCGTCGGCCTTTGTGGTAACCAGTGCCCAAGAGGCTGTAGTGTTTTCGGAGGGGGAATCGCGCATTGCTATCATTGGCGAACGTATTAACCCTACCGGCAAACCCAAACTGAAGGCTGCTCTTGTTTCTGGCGATTACGACTATTTAGTGGGAGAGGCGGTGGCTCAGCAAGAAGCGGGAGCCGATTTGTTGGATGTGAATGTGGGCCTTCCCGAATTGGATGAACCGGTGGTATTGGCTGCAGCGGTGGAGCGGTTGCAGGCTACGGTGACGTTGCCCTTGCAGGTTGATTCAAGTAGTCCAGTTGCCCTTGCGGCTGCCGTACGGGGTTATGCGGGCAAGCCGTTGGTAAACTCCGTGAACGGTAAGCGTAAAAATTTGGATGAGATACTTCCGCTGGTGAAAAAATATGGGTGTGCGGTGGTGGGTCTCACGTTGGATGAAGAGGGTATTCCTCCAACAGCTGAAGGTCGTTTGGCTATTGCTGAGCGCATTGTTTCTGCTGCCGAAGCCTATGGTATCCCTCGTTGTGATGTAGCTATTGACTGTTTGGTTATGGCGGCTGCTACCAATCAGCATGAGATTTCCGAGATACTGCGTGCAGTAAGTCTGATAAAGCAGCGCTTGGGTGTGCGAACTGTTTTAGGGGTATCCAACGTGAGTTTTGGTATGCCGCATCGCAGTTTACTGAATGCTACCTTTTTAGCTGCTGCATTTGGCGCAGGTCTTGATATGCCTATTTTGAATCCGCTTTCGCCGCGCTATCGCGATGCGGTTGTTGCTTTCAAGGTGCTGAATGGACAAGACGTAGGCTCAAAAACCTATCTAACCTATCAATCTGCAATTTCTGAATCTCCTGTTTCGGCGGTCGTAGATAGCGTCATCTCTCCTCACGGGCAAACTCCCGTTTGTGCTGGTGTTATCCCTATCTCTTCTGCGCTAGCTTCTGTTGCGGACGAAGTGCGTGTGATGGAACAGCTTATTCTCACGGGTCGCAAGGGTGGTATGCCTGCCGCTACCGAGGCGCTACTTGTTTCGGTTGATGCTCTCGAGCTCATCGACGGTGTATTTATACCTGCCCTCGATGCTGTTGGCACGAAATTCGAGCACGGAGAATTCTTCCTTCCTCAGCTTATGGCTTCGGCTGAGGCTGTAAAAGCCGGTTTCGACGTGGTGCGCGCGCACGTAGGCGAGGCTGCCGCAGCAGAGGAGGGTAAGGCTATTGTGCTGGCCACGGTGAAGGGAGACATCCACGACATCGGTAAAAACATTGTGAAGATGCTGCTTGAAAACTACGGCTATCGGGTGGTTGATCTCGGCCGCGATGTAGATCCTCAGCAGGTGGTTGATGCTGTTCGCGACCACGACATTCATCTCGTGGGTCTCTCGGCTCTCATGACCACTACAGTGAAGGCTATGGAGCAGACTATTGCATTGCTGCACGAGGAGGTGCCTGGAACTGCCGTGTTTGTGGGAGGCGCCGTACTTACTCCTGAGTATGCTGCGTCTATCGGTGCGGACTATTATGGCAAAGATGCCGCCGAAGCCGCTCGTATAGCTGAACGCTTTTTTGCGAAACGCTGCTAGGGCATATTGTTGATAGCGTT
>JAEWYG010000248.1 GCA_023395755.1 Actinomycetes bacterium
ATCCTGTGCAAGTATATGTACGTACTCCTTGGGAATAATATGAGAGAGTAGGCGTTTAAGGCGTGGCTCTTGCTAAGACGCATTCGGTTCGCGTACCTTGACACGGCTGCGCGGACGCACCAGACGAGGAAGGTTCTATCATGCCGAGAATAGAAGTAGACGAGCACTTCTGCAAAGGGTGCGGCCTCTGTGTCGATGCGTGCCCGACGCATATCATTGAGCTTGACCACAACAAGATTACGGCAAAGGGATACCACCCGGCGCGTTGTATCGAAGTTGAGAAGTGTACGGCTTGTATGTCGTGCGCGGTTATGTGTCCCGATGTTGCAATTACGGTGGTGAGGTAACTATGGCAGAAAAAGTGCTTATGAAGGGTAACGAGGCGATGGCCGAAAGTGCTTTGCGCGCTGGATGTCGTTTCTTTTTTGGATACCCTATTACACCCCAGACCGAGCTTGCGGCTTATATGTCCAAATGTATGCCCAAGATAGGGGGCACCTTTCTCCAGGCAGAGAGTGAAATTGCAGCCATCAACATGGTGTATGGCGCTGCTGCTACGGGAGCCCGTGTTATGACATCGTCATCTTCGCCGGGTATTTCACTTAAGGCTGAGGGTATCTCCTATATGGCTGGCTGTGATTTGCCGGGCGTTATCGTGAATGTTCAGCGTGGTGGCCCGGGTTTGGGCGGCATCCAGCCGTCGCAATCCGATTATTGGCAGGCTACGCGTGCGACGGGTCACGGCGACTTCCAAATTATGGTGTATGCTCCTTCAACTGTGCAAGAAATGGCTGACTGTGCGTATCTGGCTTTTGATAAGGCTGATGAGTATCGTATTCCTGTCATGTTGCTGGCCGATGGTATGCTCGGTCAGATGATGGAACCGGTTGTTTTGCCGGAACCGAAGGGTGAGCTGGATGATAAGCCATGGGCTGCTCGCGGTCATAAAAACAAACGTGTGCATAATATCGTTGACTCGCTGTACTTGCAGGCGGAAGACCTAGAACGTCTGAACCGTGAGCGGTTTGAGCGTTATGAACTTATCAAGAAGAACGAACAGCGTGCAGAGTTGTTTATGGCTGAGGATGCCGATATCGTACTGGTGGCCTTTGGTGCATCTTCGCGCATTGCTCGTAGTGCGGTTGTTTCAGCTCGCGAAAAGGGTATTAAAGCGGGTCTCATTCGCCCGATTACGCTTTGGCCGTTCCCAGCGGACGCCCTTGAAAGTGTTATGGGAACTGCGAAGGTGTTCTTAAGTGTTGAGATGAACATGGGTCAGATGGTTGATGATATCCGTCTCGTGAGCGCCGGTCGTGTGCCGGTTGAGTTCTTCGGTCGTACCGGTGGCATTATCCCCACGCCGGTGGAAGTGCTTGCGCAGATCGAAGCATTGCAGGGAAAGGTAGGTGCCTAGCATGAGCGCCGAAGAGAAAATCGTGTTCGAGCGCCCCCATGCGCTTCTGCCTGTTATCACCAACTATTGCCCGGGTTGTCCCCATGGCATCGTTCATCGTCTGGTGGCTGAAACTATCGATGAATTGGGCGTCGAGGGTGATACTATTGGTGTAGCTCCGGTGGGATGTGCGGTAACTTGCCCGGACTTTTTTGCGTGCGACATGATTGAGGCTGCACACGGACGTGCTCCGGCGGTTGCCACGGGGGTGAAGCGTGCTCTGCCTGATAGCGTTGTATTTGCGTATCAGGGTGACGGCGATTTGGCTTCTATTGGTATGGCTGAGACCATTCATGCGGCAACGCGTGGTGAGCATATTACCGTCATCTTCATCAATAATGCCATTTACGGTATGACGGGTGGTCAGATGGCACCTACGAGTTTGCCGAACCAGGTGACGCAGACGAGTCCTTATGGTCGTGATACCGCGTCAGCTGGGTTTCCTATTCGCGTAAGCGAACTGCTTAGTTCACTGGACGGTGTGGCGTATCTTGAGCGCGTGACGGTTGATAGTCCCAAGAATGTGCGTAAAGCAAAAAAGGCTATCAAGCGTGCGTTTCAGAACCAGATTGACGGTGTTGGCTACTCGTTAGTTGAGGTAGTTTCCACCTGCCCGACGAACTGGGGTCTCACGCCTCAGGCATCCTTCGATTGGATGCGTGAGAATATGCTGCCATATTACCCCTTGGGTGTGTATAAAGACGTTGTAGCCGATGGGTTCGCTAACGCGACCGAAGCGGCAGCGGCTCGAGCTGCGAACTGTCCGGTAGCTCAATCGAAGACCGAAGGAGGTGCGCGATGAGTCGCTCGTACCGTATCGTGCTTGCCGGCTTTGGTGGGCAAGGTATTCTGTTTGCTGGTAAGCTTGTGGCCTATGCTGGTCTTATCGAGGGTCGCGAGGTGTCGTGGTTACCTTCCTACGGCCCCGAAATGCGTGGTGGTACGGCTAACTGCAGCGTATGTCTTTCCGATGATGCTATTGGCAGCCCACTTGTTCTTGCGCCCGACGTACTCGTGGTTATGAATCAGCCTTCTATGGATAAGTTTGAAAACAGTGTGGCCGAAGGCGGTATCGTTATTGCCGACTCGACACTGGTGCAACATGTTCCTGAGATTGCTGGCGTGCGTACGTGTGCTATTCCTGCCACAGCAATGGCTGAAGAAGCCGGGTTTAAAAAGCTAGCCAATATTATTTGTGCAGGCAAGTTGTTTGCTGAGACGCGCTTTTGTGCAGAAGAAACACTCTGGAAGGCTATTGAGAAGTGTGTTCCGGCTAAAAAGGCTGAGATGCTGGATATGAATAAGCGGGCCCTTCAATTGGGCATAGACGCATAGGGAGCGAACATGGTTCAGGAACTGGCTGAGATCGGCCTGCGTATTAAAGGGTTGCGAGAAGCCTGTGACGTAACGCCTGAAGATATGGCGGCCGAACTGGAAGTTTCTCTGGATAAGTACGAGCAGTGGGAAGAGACGGGTGCTGATGTGCCTATCTCTGCCATTTATCACCTTGCCCATAAGTTTGGGGTGGAGTTCACGGAGATACTTACAGGAACGGCAGCAAAGCTCGATACCTATCAGGTAGTGAAGAGTGGCGAAGGTCGTGAAGTCGACCGCTATCCGGGGTATCACTTTGAAGATTTAGCTTGGCGCTATACCGGTAAGATTATGCAGCCGTTGCTGGTGGTGTTAGATCCATCTGACGAGCCTGCAAAATTGGTGACCCATACGGGGCAGGAATTTAACCTTGTGCTTGAAGGTACGGTATTGGTGTCTTGGGGCGATAAAGAGTTCGAATTGAATGCGGGGGACAGCATTTACTTTAACCCCGCTCATCCGCATGGGCAGCGCTGCGGAGGAGAAGTACCCGCCAAATTTGTCACCATTATTGCGGAATAGGTGAATCTGCTGGCTGACTGCTGGCGAAAATGCGTACTGTCGAGGAGAAAGCACGACTTGTGGATCATATCCTGAAAAAATACTGCCCTCGCATCGAGTTTGACTCGTATGAGGATTTCTTCGAAAACTTCCAGATCGACGTTCCCGAGGCGTTTAATTTCGGGTTTGATGTCGTTGAT
>JAEWYG010000252.1 GCA_023395755.1 Actinomycetes bacterium
ACGTATACACGCGTAATGCCTCGCGCCACCATAAAACGCGACACAGAGAGCACGCCAAAGATCACACCCAAGACGAGTGCAAGCAACAACGCGAAAAATGAGATCGCCACGGTATGACCAAATGCAGAGAGCAAATCGGGCCAGCGCGCAAAGAGAGCCTCCCACTTGTACGGAGCAAAAGCATCAAGCATTGGAGAGCCCCCAATCCTGTTTGAGCGACTCAAGCGTGCCGTCGTCCATCATGTTCTGCAGCGCCTCATCGATCTGCGCCGTCAGCTCAGTATTCGTTTTCTTCGTGGCGATACCGTATTCCTGAGGAGCAAACTGCGCGTTCAGAAGCATCGTAGAATCGTCCAGATAACCCAATAAAATGGAACGATCGACCGAGAACGCGTCGACACGTCCGGTTACCAATGCGATCTTAATTTCCGGATACGTGGCATACTCCGCGAAATTCATCTTGATACCAATTTCATCGCCTGCAGCACCCAACTTATCGCGCGTTGTAGCACTGGAAGCTACCCCTACGGTCTTGCCATCTAAATCAGCAAGCTCAGTAATACCAGAATTCTTCTTGACTAGCACACCAATATGATCGGTGAAATAGGGCTGTGAAAAATTGTAGCTTTTCTTGCGCGCTTCGGTAATAGTGAACGTAGCCAGCGTCGCATCGAGCGTACCGTTGTCTAACATGATGCCGCGCGTGGTCACGTTTACACCGGTAACCTGAAGTGCATTAGGGCTACCTTTCAAACGTTTGGCCAACTCGCGAGCAATATCTACCTCAAAACCTTCAATATTGCCCGATTCCGGATTTTGGAAGCCAAAATTCGGCACGTCAATCTTGGTGCCCACCCGCAGCACATCAGAAGATGCGCAGCCGGAAAGACTGCCACCAAGCGCCACCGTACCGGCGGCAAGTGCCGCAACTTTCATAAAATGTCGTCTTGTTAGCATACGCACCGCCTACAGAATCTTCGACAGGAAGCTCTTGATACGTTCGTTGCCCGATTCGTCGAAGATGAAGTGGGGTGTTCCCTGTGCAATGACGCGGCCGCTTTCCATAAATACAACCTTATCTGAAGCTTCGCGCGCCAAGCCCATCTCATGGGTAACCATAACAATGGTCATGTTTGTCTCGGCAAGAGACTTGATAACGTCGAGTACTTCTTGCACCATTTCAGGGTCAAGCGCACTCGTGGGTTCATCGAGCAGCATTATCTTGGGATGCATATTCAGCGCGCGAGCAATGGCGACGCGCTGCTGCTGTCCACCTGAAAGCTGATCGGGATATTTATTAATCTTATCCACCAAACCAACGCGTTCCAGATAAGCACGCCCCGTGCGCTCTGCGTCCTCGCGCGGAATCTTAAGCACCTTAATGGGCGCGAGCGTGACATTTTCTAACACCGTCTTGTGCGGATAAAGGTTATAACTCTGAAACACCATGGCTACGTCGCGAGCGAGTGCACGGGAATTCACCTTGCGGTCGGACAGATCCATACCATCCACAACAATCGTGCCTGTGTCAGGCACCTCAAGGCCATTGATACAGCGAATAAGTACACTCTTTCCCGAACCGGATGGCCCGATAATAACAACCTTCTCGCCTTCGGTAACCTCGAGCGATACACCTTTGAGCGCCTCGACTGTGCCGAAGTTCTTGTAGATATCCTGAACCATGATTGCGTTTGCCACGCTGGGGCCTCCGTTCCCGCTTGAAAGGCCGACGGTCACACACCGCTGCTTTCGGAGATCGATGATGATATGCGTCACGCTAGTATATCACCAGCATGCACAATACCGCAGGTGCGAAGCGATTACAGGAACGTGACGGATATGAGCCTTAGGCGTGAGTCTCAACGCGCAAACATAAGCCGCTCGCTGTCAAACATCCGCTGAAGCACAATAACACCCATACCCGTATAAACGAGATTCGACACGACACACATCACCACGTTCAACGGCTGAAAATCAAAGGTAAAAATACCAATCATACACTGCACGCTATTGTAAAGCGGAATTAGGTAGTACCAAAAGTCGCTCTGAGCCCCACTACCAAGCATGCCTAAAATGCCAATAAGCATAACAATAATCATGAGTGGTGTCAGATACGTCGTTGCTTCCTTGGTAGATTTAGCGAGCGCCGATACCACAGTAATAAGCATGACGATAATCAGAGCCGTCGAAGCAACCACTAAGGCTAACAGTAAATACTCCGGCACACCGTAAACATTCACTTTAACCTCACCTTTCGTAAGGTTGCCCAACCCTGCAAAGATGCCAATCATACTAGATGCTGCGCTTAGTAGCCCAATAAGTGTGACCGCCAGAATCTTGCCCAGTGCGATGTCTCTTCGACGCATGGGCGTAGCCAACATCGTTGCCATGGTGCCGCGCTCTTTCTCGCCCGCCACCGATTCTGCCGCAATAGACATGCAGCTTGTGAACAGGAAGATGAGCAGCATAAGCGGCACGATGGTAACCACGAATGATCCAGCCGCATCGCGCTCGTCTGCCACATCGAAAGCACCCTGCCCCGCGTTCACATCAAAGCGGTTCGACAGCGACGACTCATAGGAATCCAGTAGCGCAGTAAATGTCTGGAACGCCTGACGGGAGTTGGGGTTGGCGGAATTGTAATAGATTTCTACCTGAGGCGCCGGTGTACCCGACGTCGGATCGTAAAC
>JAEWYG010000041.1 GCA_023395755.1 Actinomycetes bacterium
GTACCACAGTACGCGTCAACAACGCTTTCTTCGTCTTTAAAAGCGGCAAGCTCCATAGCCTTGCGATACAGTACCTCGGTTTGTACCGCGTTTACCTGGTAAAACGACTGCGATGAGATACGGAAACTCAAACCGCACAACTTATCAAGAATAAAGCCGGGGCCATAGAGCACGTGTTCGCGTTCACCTAAGATAACGTTCGTCTGACGCTCGTTCACATTCTGCACGATGGTAGTTATAGCGGGGCAGCGCTTAACCAGTTCACGACAGAACGCTCGGGAACCAGGGAACTCGCGACCATTTGTTACCAACGTAACCAATATTTCCTCGCTAGTATGCCCCACGCGCACCACCACATGGCGCAGAAAACCACTGCCTACGTCTTCGCGGTAGGGCTCGATGCCAAATTTTGGCATAAGATTCCGAATGGCCAAAACAATACGCTTCGCCTGGGCATTCTCGACCAAGCAGCCATCGGTAGGTACAATACGATGAGAATGGGCAGCGTACATACCACACAGTATCTCATGGCGCGGCCTTCCCGCCACACGACGAGCGCGTGCCTCTCGAGCACGGTCGCCACGAGAACTTCCTCGCGTTCCGTCTTGAGCGCCCGAGGCAACACCGGGCAACTTCTTACCGGGAGCATAAGGAGATACCACCTTGTTGCGGTAGTGATACGGGTCTTCCATCCCTATGATAGGTTGCAACTCCACATGGCGAAACGAAGCGAACAGATCGCTCATGCGCGCATTCTTGCGAGCAAGCTGTAGCTCGTAGTGCTCTTCAATATGCTGACAGGCACCACACTCTTGAGAAACAGGACAGCGGGGGGTAACAGCAGTTTGTAATCCACCATTACCAGACAAGGAATTTTGCATTTTCGATACTCCAGTGCACGTCACGGATATAGCGTTGCAGTGCGGCCCCGTCTCGCTGCTCAAACAAACGCACGATTTCTGCATGCTCATCGTTGGCCTTGCGCAAGAGCGCGTCGAGATCAGCGGCAGCCACATTGGCATACTCACGCTTCATGAAATAGCGGTTGAGTTGGTGAACAAACCCAATCAGGCGGGCATTGCCGCATTTTTTCACATAACAATCGTGAAAATCATGCTGAAGGTCATCGTACTTCTTGTAAAGGCCTTTATCGATCGCCAGCTGCATGGAGCCATGAAGAAATTGCAACTGCGCAATATCGCCCCCCGTCATCCCGTCAACAGCGAGCAACGCCGCGCGCCCATCTAAGGGACCGATAATTTCCACAATCTCGCGAGCACTATCCTCGGTCACGCGCTTCACATAGAAGCCTTTACGCGGCACGTTTTCCAGATAACCATCGGCAGCAAGCTGAATAAGCGCCTCGCGCACCGGGGTGCGACTCACGCCTAACGCATCACATATCTGCTGCTCGCTTATTTTATGGTCGTCGGCGAGCGATCCGCCGTCAATAAGATCGGCGATGTAGTCGTACACATGATCTTTAAGAGACCGGTACTCGTTCGTCATAATACCCACCTATCGTGATGCTTTCTTGTATACCAATATACCATACGGGATGATTCTTTCTCTGAACACACTACGCGCAAGGAGCTGAATTCGGTGATTCACCATTAAACGACCCGCATTGTGCAGCGTTGCGCAACTCAGTGCACATGGGGTAAACACCGACGTCATCACTGCTGTCTGTCATCAGAAAGCGCCGAGAAACATAGGTAGAATACCCTGCGCACTTTCCTACTATGCTACTTTCCTTTTTCTCTCTTGATTGTATACAATATTCAGTATACAATATTTTACGGTAAGATTCAGAGCCAACCTGGCTCACCTTTGTTGAAAGGATCGCGTTATGACCAAGTTTTCCCATGTCATCGTCCGCCGTCCCGCCCATTCCCTGGTTGAGGGCATTACCTCTGCCCCCGAACTCGGCCAGCCCGACTACGAAAAAGCACTCTCTCAGCACGACGACTACATTGCAGCCCTCAAAGAATGCGGCGTCGACGTAACCGTACTACCCGCGCTCGAACAGTTCCCCGATTCCTGCTTCGTTGAAGACCCTGCTGTTATCACCCGCAAAGGTGCCATCATTACAAACCCCGGTGCCGACAGCCGCAATGGCGAAAAAGACGAGATTGAGCCCGCTGTACGCCAATTCTTCGACGATGAGCATGTGGCGCACATCAAAAGCCCCGGTACACTTGACGGCGGCGACGTCATGATGGTGGGCGATCATTTCTACGTAGGCCGCTCCGCTCGCACAAACGAAGAGGGTATTCGCCAGTTCTTTGAGATTCTTGAAGGTTGGGGTCTTGAGGGCTCCGAAGTGCCCTTGGAATACGTATTACACTTAAAAACGGGCGTAAACTATCTGGAAGATGGCAACATGCTGGTTTCTGGTGAGTTTGTAACCAAGCCCGACTTCGCGCAGTACAACCGCATCGAAATTCCCGAAGATGAAGCTTATGCTGCAAACTGCATTTGGGTAAACGGCACCGTTATCGTACCAGAGGGCTACCCCACCGTGCTTGAGGCTGTCCAGGGTGCTGGCTATAAAACCCTCACCGTGGATACCTCTGAATATCGTAAGCTTGATGGTGGGCTGAGCTGTCTGAGCTTGCGCTTCTAGTCTGACAAGACTTCTCTCTTCGCCGCATACGGCGCGCTGCGGCTTCGGCTCGGCGCGCCGCTTTATTTTCGACGCATGCAAAAGATTGCTGCGCCGCGTTAGCCTTCCCTACAACCCCTGAAAGGAGGGGTTATGTCGAACGCTACCTCGAAAACCCCCAACAAAGGATCGGTCATCGACCCCCATGGCCTTGACTTATTCCGCCTAACCATGATGGTAATTACCGCCAGCATCTGTGGGGGCATTTTTGCACTTGCCGGCGATATGGCCGCTGGCGGCGCCAGCACCGGAGCGGTGCTGATCAGCTGGGTCATTTGTTTTGCGGGTGTGTTCTCGCTCATGATGTGCTTCAACGGTCTGTCGCAAGCCCGGCCCGACCTCACGGGAGGCATTTACGCCTACGCGGCGGCGGGTTTCGGCAAGTTTGTTGGATTTAATTCCGCTTGGGGTTACCGGATTTCGGCGTGTCTATCCAACGTGTCGTTCGCTATCCTGCTTTTTTCTGCCCTCGGATACTTCTTTCACCCCTTTGAAAGTGGCAACAACCTCTTATCCTGCATCTGCGCTTCGGCGTTTTTGTGGTTGCTCGTGTGGCTTGTGTCTCGTGGCGTAAAAGAGGCCGCAGGCATCAACGTTATCGTAACTCTCGCAAAACTCGTACCACTTGCATTGTTTGTGCTATCTATCGCGCTTTTGGGCAAGTTTGACCCTGCCATTTTCATGGAAAACTTCTGGGGTGAAGCAGGAGGCCCCGACCTAGGCACGCAAATCATTTCAACCATGATCGCTCTCGTGTGGGTATTCACCGGCATCGAAGGAGCCGTAGTTATTTCAGGACGCGCAAAGTATGCCCGCGATGTTGGCCGAGCCACCGTTATTGGCTTCGTTTCGGTGTTCGTGTTGTACTTAATTATTTCGCTTGAAAGTATGGGTGTCATGCCACGCGCACAGATGGCCGAACTGGCAACACCATCGATGGCCGGCATACTCGAACATGCCATCGGACCTCTTGGGGCTAGCATTGTGAATCTGGGCGTAGTTCTCTCGCTTCTGGGGGCCATGCTTGGTTACGTGATCATTGCATCCGAGACACCCTTCGAGGCAGCGCGCCAAGGCGTGTTCCCCAAATCGTTCGCGCGAACCAACAAAAACGGTGCACCCATCGTTACCGTACTCATTTCGGCTTCAATTACCCAGCTGTTCCTCATTGTGTCGGTCTTCTCAGAATCAACCTACCAGTTTTTCTATGCTTGCGCCGTATCCACCATTCTTATTCCCTACGTGTGTTCGGCGGCGTACTACATGAAAATTGCTTGGAAGAAGAATGTTTCACTCGACCAAGTGCGTAAAACGCGATTGCTCGGCACTGTTGGCTTCGTATACACAGCATTTCTCGTATGGGCTGCAGGTGTCGTAGGCATCATGATTACCACCATTCTATTCGCCCCCGGCATTATTGTGTATGTCATTGGACAACGAGAACGCGACGAAGCGATACTACCGAATCGGGTAGATAAGATTATCGCTGTTGTCATTGTGGTACTTATGGTGATATCAATTGGGCTTATGGCAACGGGGACTATTCAAGTGCTGTAACCTAAGACCGTTTTACGCGTGGTGCCGCTACAACGCGAGGTTACAATTCCATAACCGATAACCGCGCCCCTCCTCACCCGATGCTATAGTGCCTCGGATTGAAAGGAGCGCGTATGAATTTTATCCTCCGCTGGCTAGTCACCGCCATTGCCACAGGAGTAGCGGTATGGCTGGTACCCGGCATTGATCTCGTTGGTGGCAATGAGGCATGGGTTGCCATCGCTCTCTTCGGGCTTATTTTATCGTTGGTTAATATTAGTATTAAGCCGCTTATGCAGCTACTCAGTCTACCCATCAGCTTCATCACGCTGGGCGTCTTCTACCTGGTAGTAAATACGCTCATGCTCTACATCGCGGCATGGCTGGCCAATGGTATTTTCCAAGTAGGCATTGATATCGTTACCTTCGGCAGCGCATTTGTGGCATCCATCGTAATCAGCGTCGTGTCAGCCATTATGAACTCTATCGTAGGCAAGGATTAAAACTCGGAATTCTCTGCCGAAACGCCCGCTACGTAAGCAGCCTCTCGTCTTTTCGACTCAAGCAATCGACGATGGCGAGAGGCCTCTTACGTAATAACAGAAAGCCTCCACGGCACATCGAAGCACAAGTCCTACAATAGCAATAACCAACACGTCTCGACACGAGGCGGGTGTGCGCCACATAGGCGCGCACCCGCCTCGTGTCCGTACTAACAAGCGAGGATTAAGCACTATGCAGCAGTCTGCAAACGTCGACCACGACTCCGAACAATGCGTGTCAAAAAATGTAAGCAGTAAAAAACCGCGTCGAGAGAAAATTCAAACCATTGGAAAACGCTTCGTACGCCTGCTTGCACAGCTTGCGCTGATCATAGTGGTATACGCCACAGGATGCGCACTTGCCTCAATCCTTCCTATCGCCCTTCCTGGCAACATTTTGGGCATGGTGCTGCTGCTTGCATTGTTAGGGACGGGATTACTTAAGACACACCATGTAGACGACGCTTGCGACTGCCTCATCGACAATATGTCGCTGTTTTTCATTCCTGCCAGCGTAGCCATTATGGGTAGCATGGCATTGCTTGAAGGTAATGTATTGAAGTTCGCGCTGGTTTGCATTGTCACGACGGTGCTTGTATTTTTGGCAACATCGTACACCGTCGTACTCGTGTCGCGCCTTATGGCACGAAAGAGCAGCACTCTGAATACAACGGAAAACGACAAGTGCACTCTTGCAAACAAGGAGGCGTAAGCATCATGCCCGAATTCTCGCCTTCGTTCATACTCATAGCGCTTGCTGGTACACTCGCCTCATTCGCTGCGTTTAAGCTTTCCGTGCTTCTCTATCAGAAAGTGAAGTCGCCCCTGCTTAACCCACTCCTCGTCGCCGTAGCATGCATTATCTCTGTCTTATGTATCTTGCGCATTCCGCTTGAATCGTATGAGCAGAGCGTGCAGGTTATCTCTTTCCTGCTTGGGCCAGCCACGGTAGCGCTCGCCTACTCGGTATACCGCCAGCGTCAAATGCTGAAAGAGCATTTCATACCTATTTTTTCGGGATGCCTCGTAGGATCACTCGTGTCTATGATCAGCGCCTATGCTCTCTGCAAGCTACTTGGCCTCGACGACGTATTGGCGCTATCGTTTGTTCCCAAATCAGTGACCACCCCTATTGCTATCGCGGTTTCAGAGCAACTGGGAGGCATCACCTCCATCACGGTGGCAGCCGTTATCGTCACGGGCATCATGGGTGCTATCTGTGCCCCGTTGATGAGTAAGCTATTCAGGGTTCGCAATCGAATAGCGCGCGGTGTAGCCATTGGCACCTGTAGTCATGCCGTAGGCACCACAAAGGCCATCGAGATGGGTGAACTCGAAGGAGCTATGAGTGGTGTATCCATCGCTGTGTCGGGATTACTCACCACCGCTATAGTGGTGGCAGCGACCTGCATCTGGCAATAAAACGGCCACGTTGCCAGCATCATGCTTGCAACGTGGCCGCAATAGACTCTACACTCCCCAAGATATCAGGCCACTCTAATGACAGACAAAATCTGCCTGAATACTAGAGTGCAATCCGATAAATCGCACGGGCATCGTCCATCGTCAGCTTCATAAAGCTACCAAACAACTCGCCCTTATTTTCTCTCAATGTGGGAATCATGGGTTCAATATCGCTTTCATGTACGTCCAGCTCCTCCAACGTTACCGGCATACCAAGAGAGGCAAAGAAAGCACGGGTTTCATCAATAGCCGACAACGCGTCGGCATCCGGATCGCCTGTGGGCATCAAACCGAACACCTCGCGGCCGTAGTGGGCGAAACGTGCCGGATTTTGAGCATACACGTATTCCATCCATGCCGGAAACATAACAGCAAGTCCAGCACCATGGGTAATCTGAGGGTACCGCGCCGAAAGCTCATGTTCTAAACCATGGGTTGCCCAGTCTTCATGTCGACCAACACCAGCAAGGCCCTGGTGACACAACATACCAGCCCACATGACATTCGCGCGAGCGTCGTAATTCTCGGGCTCCACCATAACGCGCGGAGCTTCGGCGCGCACGGTCTTCATAAGCGACAGGCACAGGTTATCTGTAACAGGCACCGCTCCTACGTCATCAAAGAAGCGCTCAAGCAGGTGACAAAACATATCGGTAAGGCCCGCAGCAGTCTGGTACTCCGGCAACGTGAACGTAAGCTCTGGGTTCATGAACGCTATCTTAGGACGCTGCGCGTTGTTCGGATACCCCGACTTAAGCCCCAGCTCATCATTCGATACAACGGTGTTTTTCGATGCTTCGCTACCTGCAGCCGGAATGGTTAACACAACAGCGATAGGCAATACGTCGTCGGTAAGTTGCTTGGTCTCGAAAAAGTCCCACACATCGCCCTCGTAGTGGGCACCCACCGCGATAGCCTTGGCAGAGTCGATAACCGAACCGCCGCCCACCGCCAACACCCAATCGATGTCGTTCTCTTTACACAGCGCAATGCCTTCGCGAACCAGGCCAATCTCGGGGTTCGGACGAACACCACCCAGCTCTATCTGTTCGATGCCCGCTGCGTCGAGCGATACTCTCACGCGATCGATCAGGCCACTCTTTACCGCACTCTGACCACCGAAGTGTACGAGCACCTTGGTTGCGCCGCGCTCTGCCAGCTTCGCACCCACCTGATCTTCCGCCCCGCGTCCGAACACGAAATGAGTCGGCGACACGAATTCGAAGTTCTCCATGTGATCGATTCCTTTCAACCTTTGATCCGCTGAGTGCTCACAGTATAGACGCTTTCGCAAGAACAGACGCCACCTTCCCTACCCCAGCGCCACGTCTAACACCATCATAACCAGGAAGCCAACCATAACCCCCAAGGTGCCCACGTTCGAGTGCTCGCCCAAGTGAGCCTCGGGAATAAGCTCTTCCACCACCACATACATCATAGCTCCAGCCGAAAATGCTAGCATCCAGGGCATATAGGGCGAAATGGCAGAAGCGAACAGCACGACCAAAATACCAAATACCGGTTCGGCCAACCCCGACAGGGTACCCATGGCAAATGCTTTCGGAGCACTCATCCCCTCCTGCATCAGAGGCAATGCCACCGCAGCGCCTTCGGGAATGTTTTGAATGCCAATGCCTATAGCCAAGGCAACCGCCATGCCAAACAAGGCAGGGTCACCATTGTTCTGTGAAGCCATAGCGAACAGAAGACCAACGCTCATACCTTCAGGGATATTATGCAGTGTTACCGCAGTAAACAACAGCGTCGAACGGTTCCATTTGCTCGGCAATCCTTCAGCCTTAGCCTCGCCCGGATGCAGATGGGGCAAGAGTTGGTGTAATACCAGAAGGAACACCACCCCGATAACAAAGCCACCGGCAGCAGGTATCCACCCAACTTGACCTGCTTCTTCAGCACGCTCGATAGCCGGAATAAGAAGCGACCATACGGCTGCCGCAATCATAACCCCCGCAGCAAACCCCAAGAATGCCCGCTGAAGCGCCATGCTGTTGCGCTTGCGTAGCAGAAACACCGATGCCGCCCCCAGTGTGGTCATCAAGAAGGTAAAACCGGTTCCAGCAGCGGCCCAAATAAGCGCTGTTTGCATGCGTATCCTTCCTTATCTATCTCTGTCGCCTCTTCCATCGGGCGACAAACTTGCGGTTTACCAGAAGCGCCCAGTGTAAACCTTTTCCTACGAGGTGCCGATACCTTCCTTCGGTATTCTATCTACTACGGCACCACCATGAGGAAACGACGAGGCCGGGGAGCAAACCCCGGCCTCGTCGAAAGGAATACCGACAGTGCGCTTGGCGTATCCTTGAACCCACAAGCCCGCCGCCCGGGCGGTATCGCAACACGTTACGAGACTGACAACTTGGCGAAGATAGTCTTTTTTCGTTTTTCATTGCGAGTCGTACTAATACTGTCGGACAAGCCGGATTATAGGTTATTTCCCCAGTAAAAAGAACCCTTTTGGGTGCTTTTGTGCACCTGAGCAATAAAACCGTTACCATCGTCAACAGCCCGTCAACAACAAGCTAAGCGACATAAAACACACCAGCAAAATCGCGTCTCATTCCATGAAACCAGACCCCCTTCTTCCTTGCGAAGATACCTCTTTCGTTTAACCGTTCAACCGCCTCTTTTCTCACGAAGAAGCCCGGCGTCTAAAAGCAAATTTTCCTATCGTATAATGCGGAATCCCCATTTATCGACTAGGAGGAGACATGGAGCATACCGCACCAGCGCCAAACCCCCAGAGCCGAGCAAATCTCGTACTTATCGCTGGGATCCTATTCAACTTGTCAATCAGCGTTTTATATTCATGGAGCGTTATAAAAAGCCAGCTCATGGCACCAGTCACCGAAGGCGGCTTCGGCTGGACGAGCGCCCAAGCCGGACTCCCCTACACCGTCGCCATCGTGTTTTTCGCTATAGGCGTACTCGTTGGCGGCGTCATCCAAGATCGAATTGGTCCTCGAAAAGTGATTTCTACCGGAGGCCTTCTTGTTGGCCTCGGTTTTGTCTTTTCTTCAATAGTAGGAGATAGTTTTATAGGTATTACTATCGCTTACGGCATTGTCACCGGAACAGGCATCGGACTGGGATACGGATGCGTAAGCCCCTGCGCACTCAAATGGTTCCATCCCTCTAAAAAGGGCATGGTTACCGGCTTGGTTGTAGGTGGCTTCGGCTTGGCCGCTGTTTACTTGGCACCAGCGGCAAAACAACTGCTAAGCGCTTTTGGCATTTCTTCGACGTTTATGCTGTTGGGAGTGGTTACAACCATTGTCGCTGTAGCGCTGGCTCAGTTCATCGATAACCCCCAACCCGGCTACGTTCCCGCAGCGCCCAAAAACCTTCCCGAGCGAGCAGCCAGCCCCAAGACGGTGGACATCTCTTGGAAGGACATGGTTAAAACCAAAGAGTTTGCCCTCATGTTTATACTGTTTGCACTTTCTTCGTCGGTGGGCCTCATGGTTATTGGCAATATTTCAAAGATCGCCAGCATCCAAGACCCTCTCAATGCCGTAGGTTATGCGGCATTGCTCGTAGCGTTACTGGCTGTATTTAACACCGTTGGTCGCGTTATTGGCGGCATATTATCCGATAAAATCGGGCGCATCAACACGCTTTTGGCGGCATTCGCCATTCAAGCGGTCAACATGCTGCTGTTTTCAGCGTTCGATAACTTCCTACTGTTCACTCTTGGCGCGCTTTTGGTGGGCTTCTCCTACGGAACGCTTCTCAGCGTGTTTCCTTCGATGACCGCAGACCTTTTTGGACTAAAAAATTACGGTACCAATTACGGCATTGTCTTCTTAGGTTGGGGGCTGTCGGGCGTACTCGCACCCGTCATAGCAGACATCGTACTAGACCTTACCGGCACTTTCACCCTTGCCTATTTTATTTGCGCAGCAATAATGGCACTATGTTTGTTTTTGGGCTTTCTTTGCAGAAAAACGCTCACTGGATCTCATAAGGTTACCAACATCACAACCGACCCCTTGCCGGAATAGCTCACTTCTTTCCCTTCGAATTCTTGGGTGCATAATCGCGCATCCCAGGAACAGCACCACCCGCAATGGCCCAAAGGTACAAGCTGGCAAGACTTCCATAAGGAGAATAGCGCCGTTTGTATTTGGCGAAAAGCTGAGGCGTAATGCGACGATGGTGATGCAGCATACGCAGACCACGCAAAATAGCCAAATCGCCGGAGCTCATGATGTCAGGACGCTGCATCGAAAACGTCATGAGCATCTCGGCTGTCCACACACCAATACCCGGCAGTGAAGAGAGACGGCGACACACCTCTTCGTCAGGCAGGTCTGTCAATTCCTCCAGATTCAATTCTCCGGAGATCACACGGTCGGCTGCGCCTTTAATATAGGACACCTTACGAAACGATAATCCAAACTGCTGCAATTTTTCGTCAGAGCAGGTTGCGATTACCTGAGGCGTAACGTCGCCAAACGCGTCGGTTATACGCTTCCAGATGGTTTCTTGTGCTTTGGTAGCAATCTGCTGACCTACGATACAATTCACCAGCGAGGAAAACAGATCCGGTGTCACTTCGCGCCGCACGGGACCAATGATGTCAATAGCTTCGGCAAGCCGAAGATCGCATGCCTTCAGGTAGGCAACCGCTTCGTCGTCGTAGGAAAAGTACTGCGGCTCTCCTGCCATGACATTGTCCTTTCGTAGATCACACTAGTATAACGCACTCATCTTTTCATGCAAAAAGGCCCGACCGGGGAGGGTGGTCGGGCCCGAAAGCACAAGGCGACGAGGGAGGTGTCGCCTTTGCTTGAAGGAAGAGCGCTACTTGGTGGAACGTTCACGCAATTCGTGACAAGTGCCACATTGGAAGGTACCGCGGTGATGACACTGTGCGCAGTACTTCAGAGCATCCTTTTCCAAAGTTTTGGAATGGTTGTTATGGCAGTCGGTACACGTGGCTGAATTCTGCTCATGAGCTTGGCCTGCAGGGCGTTCGTGTGGGTTTACGGTTACGCCGTTGCTGTCGGTGAGCGCCTTCGAATCGGCAGTCTTTGTAGCTACATCTTGCATCGATCCATGACAAGAAATACAGGTTTTTTCATCCACGGTAACCACCGTTGGCTTCGTCGCCGGTTTATCGCCGAATTTCACATCGGCATGCGAGGTGGAAAGTGTTGATTCGTCGGTATGACATTGAATACACGTAACACCCTTCGCTTCATGAGCCACTGCCTGCGTACAGGCAGTATCCTGAGACGAACCGGCTTCCGATGTGTGGCAGGTCACGCAGTCGGACTGCATGGTCCAACTGACCGGCTGACCGTCCATACTGGAAGCTGACCCCTGTGATGAATTTTCTTTTTCTGGTGCATCAGATGCAGCTTTAGGTGAGCATCCCACTGCTAAAGCGAGCACTGCCGCCAAAGCCACCGTCAAAACGATGACGGCTAGCGCAACAAAGCGTCGGTCGTGAGCGAGCGTATGCGTTGTCATAAATTTCTCCTCTTACATTAGGTACGTGAGTTTCCTGTGCCTTCCGGCGCACCTGCAGCAGAAAGACGCGTCGGAAGGCACGAAACACCAGGGGCACACGGGAAGCTGCTGCACCCGAATGCCCCTACGCGTTGGTAAACTGCTTTACTTCTTGGCGTCCCATGCCTCAAGACTGGCGGCATGCCGCGCAGAGATGCGGCCCCAGACTTGATTTTCGGCATTATTGCCGCCCGTAATGCCATAGCTATGCGACTGGAAGTTGCCAAAGCAACCAGCAGCATACAAACGCGGAATGGGGTTACGCGCAGTGTCAAGCACTTGGCCGTTCTCGTTTTTCATGGGACCACCGAGCGTGGAGCAAGATCCCGGATAAATCGAGTAGGCATAGTAGGGGCCCGTCTCCTGCAACTTAACCAAAGTCTTTTCGCTACGATCAAAACGAGCGTCAACCCTAGCATCGCAGAATCCCTGATACTCGTTAAAAGTGGCCTTTAGGGTATCTACATCCATCCAATGATCGAACTCTTTGATTTTCGCAGCAAGTTCTTCGAGCGTATCACCTTTAAGGATCCAACCCTTTTCAAGTTCAGCCTTGTTGTCGGAACTCCAACCATCCCAGTCGCGTAGTTCGTCAGGAAGATCGCTTGCAAAATTGCCACACTCGAAGAAATCACCCTGACTCGTGCCCATCTTGCCAGCCTCAAAACAAGCCTGATCGAAAATGCACCAAGTTGGAATGCGGTCATAATCGTCGATTTCGTCTTCGAAGTGCAACAGGGTGTGCCAACCATTGTGAGGAGTGCCCATCTTGTTTTCGTTGACATAACGCTTGCCCAAACGATTCACGTTAAAGTACGAGAAACCCGGAACGAAGACCAGTACGGAAAAGTCATTCTCGGGGTCACGCGTCCACATGGAGTACATGGCAATAGCCATATCCATGTGCCACAACTTAGCTCCCACATCCTCAACCATCTTGATGCCGTCGCCTGTGTTGTACTTCCAACCTTGGAACTTAAAGGGATAGCACTTTAGGTGCTCGTTCTTCAAATCCTCATTGAATTCAAAGCCACCCAACGTAAGGATAACGCCTTTCTTTGCCTTGACCGTTTTCTCTTCTTTCCCAATCATCGTGTACACGCCAACGATTTCTTTAGTCTCTGGGTTCTGAATAAGGCGCTCGTCGTGGCAGTCAAAAAGCACTTCGATACCCAATTTTTTACGCGCATCATCAAGCTCGCGAAATGACTTCATGCCAAAGCCATCGATAGCTGCCAGCTTACAAGAGTTGGCATACGCACCATCGTCAAGGAAGCCATACTCAGGAATATCGCCCGCCAACGCCTTCTCGTGAACTTCATAGGTCATACCGTACTTGTCAGCATATTCCGTATTGCGAATTGCTTCGGTCACCCAAGCATCAATCATGCTGTCAGGTGTCTTCCCATGGGTGAATGCCTTAATGTACTTCTTAAATGTCTCGGCTTTATCCTTTTCGATAATGGTCCACTCACCGTTGTTAATGCGGCTATTTCCGCCACCCTCAACAGGGGCCTTCTCCAGCACGATAACCTTTTGGCCACCCTCGTCAGCAGCGATCAGCGAAGACCACATACCTGCTCCGCCATAACCAATAACGAGAACATCGCACTCGTAATCCCACGTCTTAGGCATCCAGTCGCTAGCCCCCGCAGCCGGCGCCGTTGAGCAGCCAGCCAATGCCGCACTACCAGCTACCGCCGCAGCAGCAACACCTGCACTCTTGATAAACGATCGGCGAGAGACGCCGGTTTCCCTACCTGTACTCATACACTCTCCTCCTTTTCGGATGCGAACGGACCGTCAGCTATCGGAGCTGTTACAAGATTGTTCTTCTTGGACGCAATCGCACCGAGCGCCTCGGCTCCTGCCTCTCTCCCGGCAGAGATGCCCCTATTTTTGAGACATCCGTTCAATGCCTCAACCACGATACGAGCACCGCATCACGCGCGCATCTGATGAGGAATCGGATTTTGTCTTTTCTCTCAGATGATCGATAGGATTTCCCTGCCAATGCCAATATCGGATGCTCAATCCGATATTGGCATTTCTCCAAGGTTGGTATTATGCAAAGATAGTCTCAGCGCACGGGAGGGAGCGCTTCACAGGGGAAGCGCCCGTTGCCTTGAAACGGGGAGTAGATGCACATGAGTCAGCACCAGGCGGATAACAAAAACCGTCCTAAAAAGCACGCACAACAAGCGGCACGTTATGCTGCCAAGCATAACGACACCTTGGAAGATACTCCTGGAGAAATACAGGAGCCGTCTCACCGCGACGGGCTTACCCTCGACTATCTTATATCGGTGCTTGGCTTCGGGCTCTGTCGAGCGTGGATTGTTCTTTGCTTTTCGGCACCTATCATATCGCCTTCGGCCACCACGTCTAACTGGCTCTACCTTGTGTTCGGCGCACTCTCTGCGCTTGCCATATCGTTTGTTGTAAGACACCTACGCACTACGGTCGAGCAACTACGCTACGCATTGTATCGTGCAGCAGTGGGAACCATTGTTGCTTCAAGCATCCTCATTCCCGCTTCTTACCTACTAAGAGTAGACTTATTATTAGTTACGGGGTTTATTGTCGGTGGAGTTGGCGCGGGCATCTTGCAAGTATTATGGGGCGATCGTTTCGCTCAGCGCTACATGCGCTTCACCGCACTTGCCTCGCCCGCTGCTGCTATGGTAACAGGATTAGTTATCGCCCTTTTGACCGATGGAACCAGCATTATCGGGTTTGCCGTAATCCCTCTGGCTTCTCTTGGTCTATTGATATTTGAAGCCGACCGTACCGGAATGCCCGTCAAGACATTGTTTGGCTTTTGCCCCCTTGAGAATCAGGCCTCAGAAGAGCTGCCTGACTCTCAAGAAAACACAAGGGCAGCGTCTGCTCAAGATGAGCTCAGCAAGACGCCAGAAGACACCACACGCGCGCGAACACACCGCGGCATGGCTCTCGGTGTAGGCAAGCTTATGTTCTCTATCATGACATTCTCTTTTTTGTGTCGTCTCTTTGATGCCATACCCACATCCGATAGCTTGTTTGCGTTTCTTGGTGGAAGTGCAATATTTGCATTGGTTCTGGTAGGCGCTGTTTTTCTTCTTATCGTTGCATTACTGCGCGACCGTTTTGATGTTACGTTCACCTATCGCCTATCGCTGCCTCTTATGGTAGCGGGTTTTGTTGCCATCGCACTGTTCTTTGACAGCCACGCAGCACTCTCCCTTGTGCTTATTAACATAGGCTACGAGTTCTTCGATATTTTGGCATGGGTTTTGTTTGCGGAGGTATCGCGACGCAACGGCGAGAGCCCCTTGCGCGTGTTTGGCCTTGGCGTGGCATTTATGTTTGCTGGCATGGCTCTGGGCAACTTGGTGGGTAATGTGCTAGACACGCTTATTGCAAGCGGTGCAGTGCAAATTACCGTCGTGGCAATGCTGTCAACGCTTTCGCTGGTCATTGTTGCCTTCATGGTTATACCCGAAGGCGTTATAGCCCAACTGGCACAAGCGGTAAGACCCGACAAGAAAGATGAGCCCGCAGAAGACAAAACAAACGAAAATAGGTTCGAAGAAGATGAGGGGAAGCTTCGTTCGCTAAGCATTGAAGCGCACTGCAATGGTGTAGCAGAACAATATGGATTAACGCCACGCGAAAGTGAGGTTATTGTACTGTTAGCCTACGGACGCACGCTCTCTATTATCGCCCGCGACCTGCAAATCGCAAAGGGCACCGCGCGCACTCACATCGAGAACATCTATCGCAAACTCGATGTACACAAGCAACAAGAGCTTATCGACCTCGTCGAATCACATAAAATTTAGCAACCCCTCATCATACTAAGAAGACCTACGCCTCTGGTGGCTCATCAAACGAAGTAGCCTGCTGCTCTTCAAGAATAGCCTGCATACTGCAAGGTTTGGGAGTTTCGTGCGACACCGCTTCCGCCAAAGCCGTTTGATTAGCTCCTTCGATGGAGATGTTCTTGATAACGTCTCCCACATCGAGCTGTTGAACTACTTCTAATCCTTCGACCGTCATACCAAACACCGTAAAACGCTCGTCAAATTCCGGCTGCTCCGACAGCGAGAAATAAAACTGACAGCTACCGCTATTCGTGTCGGACTTATGAGCCATACACAAACTTCCCAACACATGTCGATTATGGGGATTTGTCTCCCATTCATCAATGATCACATAGCGCGCATCGCCCGTACCTGGATGTATTCCCCGGATGACACCACGAGCCGCCGCCTCCACCTGTGCCGGACCGAGCGTACGTGTGGTCGGACAACCCCCCCAATACCACTGAGCCCGGCTTACAGGCGTGAAACTTCAATTCGTTATAAAATCCGCGGGCCGAAAGCTCAATAAAATTTCCTACCGTAACCGGTGCGCCCGCTGCATCTAGCTTCACCCGTACCGTACCCTTAGTTGTCTCAATAACAGCAACCTCTTCGCCCGTTGGCTGATACAACGGCGTATATAACGGCAGCGTGATGCGTCCCATAGCAAGTCTCTCCCTTAATTGATTGTTTCGACATCGGCCTCGCCCATGCCCCTTTTCCTCAAGCTATGATAGAAAAGGTTCGAAACAGCCGCATCCGATTGAGCATCGTATTTTTAGTCGCTAGTCTAGAATTGCCTCCCCGATTACGGAATCAAAACGAAAAGAAGTGCCATCGGCATAAGCAACATTCCAAATACGGTAGTCCAGGTTCTCGGGAACAGCTTCGGCTGACAAGGCGCAACCCTCGCCCGACAGGTCGACATCAGGAGCAGAAACGGGCAAGGCCTCCATAACAACACTTGCAACGGGAACTTTGGCCTCGGCGTCTCGCTCTTCGACAGATACATCGGCAGGGTCGTCACCACGACGCAAAGCGGCTTCAGCTTCAGCCAGTGCATTGTCAATCTCGGCGCGCGACGGTTGGTCTCGCTTGGCTGAAGCTGCTTCCCAAGCATTATTCTCGTCGGGATCTGCCGCCGGCCAGTCTTCACCAGCCTCATCGTCGTTCAATTCTGTATCAGGGAATGCAGCCCCACCTATCGAAGCATCCTCAGCCACACTATCGCTACGCTGCGCTGCGATGCTAACACAAGCAGGGATACGGATAACCTCGATAGGATCAGTTCCAAAAGTACCATCTTTCAACAGGCGACGGGCCCGCTCCACGTATCCGGCGGCTGCCGCAGGTATGGCCGAATCCACCATGCGCACGGCAATAATGGGACCATTGCCAAACCGCACTTCAATCCAAGAGAAAGGCAATGCACGATCGCCATTGTTGCCACGCGCATCGTTCTCGCGAGCGATAAGCGCCGACGACTCCGTAAATTTTTCATCCAACCAAGTAGTTAACGCGTCGTTCCATAAAGCATCGTCCTTTTCGCTCGCGGCACTAAGCACCACGCTAAAAGAAAGAATGTTCGAACGTTGCGAGCCCTTTCGAGCACGTACTACCTCGGTAGGAGCGACAGCCGTAAATCGACGCTCTAACTCGGCGTCGGCATTGCCGCCCAAGCTTTCCTCATCAAGCACGATGCTCAACTTCATTTCGGGATGGATGGATGCACCCATGGCGGTTCCTTTCGATAGCTGCGCCTTTACAAACGCAGAAATACTCCGGTATCCGCACCATTGTCGCGTGTTTGCCTAAGTCCACGCTACGCCCTGCTCACTCGTTGGGAAACCGTTTCGCCCCCTTTACGAAAGGGAAAAGAGCGCTACCCCTCGATAGCCTCAAGCAGCTCAAGCAGCTGCTCGCGATTTGCCGTATTTGTTTTTGCATAAATGTGATTAAGATGCGTCTTTACCGTGTTTTTGGAGATGAAAAGCGTCTTCTCGATATAAGCCCCCGTGTGACCTGTCGCCCATATGGCAAGCACCTCTTGCTCGCGCGGCGACAACTTAAAGCGCTCCGCAGCCAACCCCACCCGCTTATCAAGATCGAGCTCGCCTCCATTCGTGGAAATAACGGGCATCTTTCCAGATAGAGGCAAGCCCATAATAACAAGCAACGCCACCATTAGTGAAAGCAAAACTGAGATGGTAACAGCCTCAGGGCTCGGAAGCGTATCGGCGGCCACTTGCCCCAAGCAGCTACCACCCCACTGTGCGAAGCGCATAAGAGCAACACAGAGCAACGCTGAAATACCATCTTTAATAATGGAGTCAATAAGAAGAAACCACACAAGATATTTCACCAGTTCGGCCCCTACCAAAGCAACCCAAAACGTTGTACCCCCCGCAAAGGGGTCTAAGGCAACTGGCAGTAACGCCGCTAGCGCCATGAGGGGAAATGCCAGATAAAACGCCAGCAAAGCATTCTTGCGATAAAACCAGTACGCCAGCACGATAGCTACGAGAGAGGCTAACGCAGGGATGCCCGCTATAGCACCGTGGATAGACTCCGCCGCAACCAAGCCTCCCGTGACACCCGACATGCGCGTGGCCCCATAACTGAAGTACGCAAGCGCAATAGCCGCAATCAACTTCCAGGGTATACCCGCTAGCTGCGTTTTAAGAGGAAGAGTCTCGGCTACCTTACGTTCACACTCACTCCGCACCGCAATGCGCAACAAGACGTATGCGCCAAAAGGTAAAAGAACAGCTACCGCAAGCGCGAAAACAGCGGGCAGCAGCGACACTATAACAAATACCACAAATCCGAAAAGATACGCCGCTCCCGCGCACCGTGCCGTACGGTGGACACCCTGCACACTCAGACGTTCTTCCCACCCCAGTCGTAAGGTGCTGCCCACACCACTGAGCGCGAAACCAAAAAGCATCCACGGCAAGGGAGCCTGACCAAAGCCAACAAGCGCCGCAAGCATGACCGAAAGACTCGAAATGGCTGCAAAGATAACCAGCAACACGTTGCGTCGCCGCAAGGGAACTCCCCTTCGCGTGGAAAGCGCTAGCAACAACGCCGTGAGGGCCGTCAGCACCCCCTGGACCACCTGCGAACCATCCATGGGCGCAGCGGAACGTAACTCGCCAAACAACAGCGATCCATTCCAGAATACGAAGCTCCAGGCAATATAGCAAGCGAGCCCCAAGCTATCGAGCAGCATGCCCCGATCAAAAAGACTGAGTACTGTCGCTCTTCCTATGCTGGTGGCAGACTTTTGATGGTAACCCTTTGTGAAAACATCGTTTTTCATGTCTCGCATCATAGAGGAAGGAGTATCCCTGTCAATGCAGAAGTCGCCCCGCCAATAAGAAAAGGTGGGGCGAAAGAATAGAAGAAAGGGGGAAACGTTGCTACGCTAGGGCTGCTGCATTCGCACCAGCAACACGACCAAATACAATGATGTCAGTGATAGAACAGGATCCTAAGCGGTTTGTACCCATCTTATGACCCGCCTGCTCCCCTGCTGCAAACAAACCAGGAATTGGTGCCCCCGCATCATTAAGCACCTGCGCCTGAGGATTAATATGCAAGCCCCCCATGGTGTAATGCACTGATGGCTTAAACGCCATAAGGTAATACGGTCCTCCCTCGATGGGGTTTAGCTTCGCGCGATAGTTGAAATCAGTGTCCTTACCAGCTTTACAGTAGCTGTTCCACTTCTCGGTGGTTTTCTCAAGTTCTGCCGCATCAACGCCAAAGGGCTCACACACTGCAGCGATGGTATCACCCTTCACCAGCTGATTACGCGCTACAAGGCCATCGAATTCTGCCGCATTGACCGTAGCTATATCCGTAGCATCCAGACCCGTCTGGTTGAATAGCATATAACCCATACCGTCGGTTTGCACCTTGACGGCGTTCGAGATAACGTCGCGGCGCTCCATTTCTTCAACAAAACGGTTGCCCTCTTTATTCACACAAATGGCGCGGTTTTCAAGACGCATGTTAGCTACGTAGAGCAAAGCTCCGGTCTGAGCATCACACGTAGGATAAGTCTGAATGTACTGCATATCGATAAGGTTCGCGCCAATTCTCTCAGCCATTACATGACAGTCTCCCGTGGCGCCCACCGAATCAGTGGAGAGAATACTCTCGTCCATTTCAGGATTATATTTCTTACGCATGTCCACATTGGCACCAAAGCCACCTGCGGCAAGCACAACCGCTTTACATTCGAAATCATACGAATCGCCCGTAGCGGTATTGGTAGCCTTTAGCCCCACAACGGCGCCAGATGCATCTTGCACTAGTTCTTCGGCTTTGGCGTTACGGCAAACAACCAAATTCTTCAGACCCTCAGCCCGTTTTTCCAACTTGCAGATAATACCGCTTCCTTCGTTATCCTCAGGAATAAGCGAACGCGCAACGGAATGGCCGCCGAAGAAACGCTGGTATGGCTGCCATGCTACACCACCTTCAAATACCAACCAGTCAAAAGCACTTTGCGCACCTTCGCAAATAACATTCACCAACGCCGGATCGCCCACATGGTCGCCACCAACAATC
Organism: Actinomycetes bacterium; assembly: GCA_023395755.1. Lineage (GTDB taxonomy): Bacteria > Actinomycetota > Coriobacteriia > Coriobacteriales > Eggerthellaceae > Gordonibacter. The sequence goes on from JAEWYG010000041.1 coordinate 20,166, forward strand.
ATATCTTCAGCCATTTTAGCAACGCTGTCTTCAATACCTGCCTTATGCTGGAACCAGTTATTTGGCACCGCCATAGCACCGCCCGATAAAATGGTATCGCCACCAGTAATGCCCAGCTTTTCTAATAGCACAACCTTTTTACCCGCATCGGCTGCCGTAATAGCCGCCGCGTACCCTGCCCCGCCAGCACCAACGACCACAACATCCACGTTCGTCTCAAGGTTTTTAGGCGCAGAAGGAACCGCCTTATCGCGCTTCTTCCATTCGCTCGATTTCATACCCGATGCATCAATAGCACTGGACACAGCCGACAGAAAGGCCATGCTGGATACCGTAGCCCCCGAAACCGTATCAACGTTTAAGGTCTGGTTTTCCACAATGAGGTTAGATACGATATCTATACCCGTCGTGCCTACGCCGTAAGTTTCACGCGATTTAATAAGGTTAATGCGGGCGATGGCATCACCCTCAGTGATAACCTCCACCTCCAACGCGCCGCCCTTACCATTAGACGCGCCCGTCCATGACTGAGCAGCACCTTCACCTTTAACTCCCGCATTCTTCGAATTGCCTTTGCCGCCCGGTGCGCAACCAGCCAAAGCAAGCGTTCCGCCCAGTGCCGCAATGGCTCCACCCGTGATAAAGTTCCTGCGTGAAAGGTTTGACATAATTCCCTCCCTGTTGTTCGATTCGCACCACTGCGAATCCCCGATTCAGCAAAGCAAATGCTAGGTTCAGGAAGCGAAAACCGCATCGCCGTAGAGGTTTGAAACCGGAAATCCCAAGCAAAAAATCTCCTCAAACCTCAGGGGTGATGCCTTTTGAACTGGCAAAATGAATGACGGCAACACAAGGCCGCCGTTCGGGAAGGAGGGGCGAACGGCGGCCGTGGTAGGCTTCGCGTCAGATGATCTCTATGCAAATGAAAGAATTGCTTAGATTTCCAAGTTTGGGATTGCCTTGGCAGCATCCCCGCCAGCGGCGTTAATGCCCGCAATGCGGCCAAAGGTAACGCAGCGCCCATGACCGATACCAGGCACGTACGTGGGGTAGTCGCCCGCGCCAAAGAACTCGCCTGCGGCCGAGCCGCACACGTACAGGCCCTCGACCGGCTTGTCCTCAGCGTCGAGCACGCGACAATCAAGATCCTGACGCAAGCCACCACACATAGTAAGCAGACTGGCCACAAGCTTGCCCGCGTAGAATGGCGGATCCTGCACCTTACCCATAACCTCGGGACGCTTGCCGAAGTCGAGGTCCTTACCCAAATCGCACAGCTCGTTGTAGCGTTTTACGGTTGCCGTAAGATTTTCGGCTGGAACCCCCATCATTTTGGCCAACTCTTCAAGCGAGTTAGCTTTCAGCGTCTGGCCGCTCTCGACCTCGCCTTCCAGCACGATCTTCTGAGCTTCCAGGTTGTACTCGCCGCCCACCGGCTGCGTGAGCTGGCCCCACTGGAGACCGCCGCCCAAACCGGCATCGATCTGCTGCTTCACTTGCTCCAAGCCATGGGAGTCGTAGATGCTCCATGCCTCCTTATTCGTCTGCAAGGCCTTGGTAACACTCTTGGACTGCGTGTTTACATCCTCGTTCTTGAATCGCTTGCCTTCCCAGTTCACATGCAAAAAACCGTAGCTGGCCGCGCCGAAGTCGAGGTGCATAACAGCCGAATGCGGCTCGGACTTCTGCATGGCAGCACCCGCCCAGAGAGCCTGCTTATGCATATCACCGGTGTCGCAGTCGGGCGGGTTATAGAAGCGGCCATCCATGGCATAGGCGGTCATAGGCGAATAGTACTTGAACATCTCGTCGTCAGCCGCGTAGTCACCCGATGCGATGATGACGGATTTTGCGTTGATCTGGGTGTACTCGTTCTTGCCGGTGGAAACGATGGCACCGGTGATGGGGCCATCGCCCTCGCGAACCAGGCGCTCGCTCTTCGTTTCCCAACGAATCTCGCCGCCGTTTTCCTTGATGGTCTCGTAGAGGGCCGGCACTAGCACAGCGTTACCGTACACGTCGCCAACACCGGAGCCCTGATAGAACGTGAAGTTGACGGTTTCCTCAAGCTTTCCGGCCTTGTAGAAGATATGCGTGACCGGATACTCGGTGTAGTCGGGACCCTTATAGTAGCCATCCCACAGCATCGCCTCAAGGCCTTTTTTGGCAGCCAAGCCATAGAGCCAATCGAAGCACGTTCCGCTCTTGTGTGCAAACTCCCACAACAACGGTTCTTTGACGCGACCTTGTGCCCAATTGATCCAGCGACGCACCACGTGACCGTAGTCGGGCTCCGTAAGCAGCCCCCTCCCTGTCAGATCTTGCTGCACCTTTGTATGGAAGCCAGCGATATGCACGCCGCGCGCAACTACCGTTTCGGGATTTTTATCGATAGTGATAACCTTGCCCGCACCCTCTTCGAGCGCAGCAATGGAAGCACAGCAACCACCGAGACCCGCACCAATAACAAGCACATCGCACTCTTCCGTAGCTTTAATCTTGTCAGTGGGGATACCCTCAGGCGCAATTTCCCAGCTATGGGTGCCCGCAGCGTCAGGACCTGCCGTAGCGCCGTTCTTAGTCTCGGGCGCGGCAGCTTTGCTACCCGTCGCGGCGTCGGTCTTCGACTGAGGAGCGCAACCCGCCATGCCAACCACCGCGGCCCCAGCAAGAGCCGTACCGCCCAATCCTAGGAACGCACGACGCGACAGCCCCTTTTTACCCTGTTCGTTTTGCTTCATAATAATTCCCTCCTCGTCCCTTCTACCTTTCCCTCGGCATCCGTTCTCTTACGTTGCGGAGCCACATGCGATTACTGCATCGCACGGCATGACCATACCCCCGGACACCCGAAACCCTCATCCCGTGCGCTGGGGGAAATGGCCGTTCACGCATAATTTCCCCCAGCTAGGGGGAGGCCTTCTTGAGGCATGCACCGCGCAATACCGCCTCGTCGCGTATAATCAAAGCAAGGGGATGGCTCACTTGAGTCAAGGGAGGGGCACATGGTATCGTCATTGCGCAGGGAGCTGTGGCGCACGCCCGACTTGCTGGGCTTTGCGGCGCACTGGATATGGATATGGTGCGTGTTCTGGAGTCCGCTTTTCTACGAAGAGAGCGAGCATCTCGATGCACTCGGAGCAGGAGTTGGCCTCGTGCCGCTCGAACCACTGTGGGTTATGTCACTGTCGACCAATGTTGTAACCATAGCCTTTCTCCTTATGCTTTCTCACTTGCGAAACCCACTCGGCGACGTTAGAGGACTCCCTTTAGCTGGAGGCATCATCACTACCGCAGGCACCTTAGCCTTATCACATCCTGTCCTTGTCTTTATCGGTAGCGGAGCCTCACTCATATATGTTTCGGGTGCCGTACTGACCGGCGTTGGAAGCGGTATCATCGTGACCATGTGGGCCGAGCTGTTCGCTTCGCTCGGATCGAAGCGAACAGTAAACTACAGCGTGATGGCGCTCCTTATTGCAGCAGGACTTTACTTTATCGTACGACTGATTCCTACCGATATGGCACAAGTACTCGTAGCCATGCTACCCCTTGCTAGCATGGGTCTTTTCCTTCACTACAAGCACAGTGCCCCTCGTCTGCCACGTCGCAACCGCAACGTAAGGGTAAAGGAAAAACCACCCATAAAACTTATCGCCATTGCGCTATTCTTCGGCGCGTCCTTCGGCATCATGAAAGGACTCTTGGCTCCCGCCGGAAATGAATGGATTATAGTCCGAGACTTACTGAATATCGTGGCCATCGTAGGCGGCTCCCTTGCCATCTTCGTCACCATGAGCGTATATAAAATGGATTTCGACCATCTAACCTACCAGATAGCACTACCCTTGATGGCGGCGGGTTTTCTCTTCCTGCCACTCGCCGAACCATGGAACGTGATCGGAACCGGCGTTCATCAGGCAGGGTATCAGTACTTCTATATCGTTTTATGGGCCTTGTGGCCCGTCGTGGTAGCGCGCGGCAACGTCCCCGCAGGCTGGGTGGTAGGTTGGGGCCTTTTCTCGATCCAGCTTGGACAATTTATCGGCTCAGTTGCAGCTTCTATAGTTATCGGCCTTATCACTACAGAGCTGCAGATGGCAATGCTGTCTGCTGGGTTCATCTTCGCCATCCTTATTATCGCTCTATTCGCCTTAGGCAACGGCTCAGCAAACACGGCATGGGGCTTCGTCAAGCCCATGGAAGAGACTGATACCGCATCAGACTTTGAGAAGACCGGCACGCGTCTGGCACGTAGGTGTCACTTATCACCTCGCGAGGTTGAGGTATTCTTTCTGCTGGCAAAAGGTCGCAATCGCGCTTTTATCAGCGAAGAGCTGGTTATCGGAGACGAGACAACAAAGAGCCATATTAAGAGTATTTATCGCAAAGCAGACGTGCATTCGCAGCAAGAGTTGATCAACCTAATCGAAGGCGAAAATAACGAGAAGGCCTAGGTATATTCTAACCATTACTATGAAGCTTTCGTAAGAACGAAAACGCTGTTTCAGGCTACCTTCAGGTTCAAATGGTTTCATGATTCTTGTGAGTGTGATTCTTGCATCGGCAAGGACCACGGCAAGAAAGGATTTTCATGAAGCGAAAAACCGTCGCCAAGATTCTGATTGATCTTATCATGCTGGTTATCTATCTTCAGTTGATGTTTTGCTACGACCTTAACACGCTTTATCACGAGGTTATGGGCATCGCAATCGGCGCTCTCTTCATCGTACATATGGCCCTGAACGCCAAACCCCTTATCGGCCTACTTCGAAAACTACCTCAGGGCAAACTGAGTCCTCTGCGAACCGTATTAGCCATAGCAGACTGCATCTTGCCGCTGGGCATGGCGACGATCATCGTCTCAGGCGCACTGATTGCCCGCGACCTGTTCGTAGGCCCAGGCGGCATGGAGGTGGTAACAGTACACAGTGTAGCATCCTACGTCTGCCTGGCCATACTCGTACTGCACGCAGCGCTACACGCCCGCTATCTTGCTGGCATTACGAAGAAAATCGCACGTTCGGCGGTACCGCAACGCATTGCAAGCGCAACCGGTGCCATTTTTGTTACCGGCGTACTTGTCTGGACAGACCTCCTTGGTGGTATATCAGGATCGACGCTAACAACCCAGGCGACCACAACCGAAGCGACATCACTCATCAATCAGGCGCAAGACCTTGGTGCCACCACGGCTGAAAGCTCCCGCGCACAAGGACGCAAAGAAGAATCCGCCGACAGCGAGTCGACAGACGAGAGCGCATCATCCTCAAGCGGCGAGACTACAGCATCGCCCTCGCCCGAAAGTTCCGCCACCGCAAATCAAGGCACCACCTCTATCGTGTGCACGCTCTGCCCCAAGGCCTGTCCTCTCACCAATCTGCGCTGCGGTCGCGGCACCCAGTGGGCACAGGAAAACGGATACGTGTAGGTTAACGATTCCGCCTTCACTTATCCTTTGACAGGGCGACCTAATCACTATGGTATCGTGTATGTTTGTATGCTGAACACACCCAGCGATAGCATCGTTGACAGGAGAATGAGGGGATCTGCTATGCCGAACCACCGCAACGTCGAGAGAGATGCAGAAATCGACGTGAAGCTGGAAACCGAAATCGAAACACTCAAGGAAAAAGAAGTACAAGCCCAGACAGTGCCGAAGAAAAAGGTTCCCCTAATCCTAAAGGTGTTTGCCATCCTGTGCATTGTCGGCGGCGTGGCGGTTCTTCCTATGATGGCCTTCGTCATCGTGGTTATGGTATTCGCACTGCAAAACGGCAGCTTCGCTGGCGACTCTACCGCCACCGTGGTGCTGCTTTTCGTAGAGCTTGCTCTTCTCGCCGTGCTTGCCGTAGCATTCATCGTTTTCGGCATTCGCTTGCTGCGCGACAAGCGACGCAATGCCGCCCAGATGGCCGAGGTGCTCATCGGCTTACTCGTGGCTGCCATTCTTGTAGACATCATGCTGTTCGGCCTGGACGGAACCCTTATTTTCTATGCGGTATTCATGGTGTTTCTTGTTGCCCTGACCAGCTATCTCGACCCGTCGCTTGCTGAGGAGCGTGAACTGCAACGCAAGTTGCGCGACATGGAAACGCGCGAGGAGGCCGAAGAAGGAACACTCGGGCGCGACGAAACAGGCAAAGGCTTTATCGCCCTGAACTTCTTCAATCTGTTCTGGATCTTCGTCGTATGTTGCGTGCTAGGCCTGATCATCGAAACGGTATACCACTTCGCCGTGGTGAACCCCGGCCACTACCAAGACCGCGCCGGCATGCTGTATGGGCCGTTCTCCCCCATTTACGGCTTTGGCGCTGTGCTCATGACCATGGCATTGAATCGCTTTCACAAGAAGAACTTCATCATCATCTTCTTAGTAAGCGCTGCAATCGGTGGCATCTTCGAGTATCTGACCAGCTGGTTTATGCAGTATGCCTTCGGTATCGTAGCGTGGGACTACACTGGTACCTGGCTCTCCATCGATGGACGCACTAACGGCATGTTCATGATCATGTGGGGCTTCTTGGGGCTCGCTTGGATCAAGCTGCTGCTACCTCAGATGCTCAAGCTGGTAAACCTGATCCCCTGGAACCTGCGCTATGCTATCACCACCGTCTGCGCCGTATTGATGATAGCGAACGGGGTCATGACCCTCGTTGCCTTGGACTGCTGGTACGGCCGCATGGCCGGCAACACGCCCGATAGCGCTATCGCCCAGTTTTGCGCGGAACATTACAACAACGAATTCATGCAAGAGCGCTTTCAAAGCATGAGCATTGACCCCGAGAAGGCAACCCGCGCAAACTGACGCGATATCCTTCAACTGAAAGACGGAGCTGCATCACTTTCGATGCAGCTCCGTCGTGTTTGGGATGAACTGAATCGAGCGGTCGTACTAAAAAAATTATTCTGCTAACCATAATTCTCAAAGCTCTACGCTAACTACACTTATTACCAGCTTAACTTTACGTCACCTTTAATATTCTTTTCGAGAATAATTTTAAACAGGTGATATAAAAGGACTAGTCTCTTTATGACGTTCAGAAACCATCCTTTCTATCGTTATAAACCTCCTTTTTAGAGCATGTGCACCTTGTTGTTCCTTCCTATACTCACGTTGTTGCTTGAGATTCTAGACAAAACGTAACGGGGCTGCGGGCATTTTTCGATGCCACGCGGAACAGGGGGAATCATGGCTCTCAGCATTATCGAACACAATCCTATGCTCAAAAAACCACTACTCGCTGTATTGGCAGCAGCCAATACCTGCACACCGATAAACCGATCTGAACTCGAAGCTCACCTGCTTGAAACATGGAGCGATGAGTACGCGCAAAGTCCTTCTGTTTCCATAGATATCCTCGCGCGCAACAAAGCGCTCTCAGAGTGCTTATATGTCAACGGCAGACCCTACGACGGCACACGGGAAGATCTCCAGCTCGACTATGACGTCAAAGAAGATGCCGTAGTTGAAGCGCGTCTTTCCCTTACCAACGAAGGCCGCGAACTTATAAAAACTTATGCACCTGCGACTGCCTTACAAACGCTCATTACCAGCAAGCCTCACTATCGCGACGTCTTCGAAACTATTCTACGTGCTTGCAGCACCGAAACTGGCTGTTCCTGCACCAATCTTGAACGTGTCCTTGCTACTATGCCTCAACTTCAGCCTCATCCGGAGACGCAGCAAACGGCCGTATATCCCCAATACTTTATTGATGCCCTCGAATCGGCAGGCGGCATTACCTGGAAAAACTCCTGGTTCGCCACAAAAGCAGGTAAGGCTATCGTCACCGTTTAACTCATCCTTTCCCGAGCCGACTTTCCCTCCCCAGGCTCGGAACCCTTCCGCGCCCGAAGCGCCCTCTTTATCACAAAGCAGTGCTTTGGGCGCGACGGAGTGGCATGTGCACTTGCGGGGCTACAAGAGCACATCGAATAACCCAAGCCCACATACTTCATCGGACTCAGCCTTAGGGGACGCCCACAGGCTCCGAATAGCATCACCCGAACTAACAGACGAGAAGGAAGGATAAGTTTTGGCTACTACAGATATCAGTAGACGCAGCTTTGTCAAGCTTGGTGCCTTTGCTACAGCCGCCGCTGCAATGAGCGGTGTCGCAGGGTCAAACTTGATACCTGTCGAACCTGCCGTTGCAGCTGAGTCTAACCAGACGCAGAAGATTAGAACTATCTGTCGCGCCTGCCTCAACAACTGCGGCATGATCGCCCATGTGCGCGATGGCAAAGTGGTTAAGCTCGAAGGCGACCCGGACGACCCCATGAACAAGGGGGCCGCCTGTGCAAAGGGACTCGCTGGCATTCAGGCACTTTATAATCCCAACCGCATCAAATATCCCATGAAACGTCGGGGCGAACGCGGCTCCAACGAATGGGAACGTATTTCGTGGGAACAGGCAATCAACGAAATTGCCGATGTAATGTGGGAGTACTACCAAAAAGAAGGTCCTAAGAGCCTGGTAACCTCCACCGGTGGTGGCGGCAACCCGCAGTTCTTTTCACCCGCACGCTTCCTTTCCGTATGGGGCGGTGGCAACTTTTTCGAACCCGGTTGCGCGCAGTGTTACCTGCCGCGTAATCACATGGAATTCTGCCTGAATGGTACGGCAGACACCTCACTAGCCGACGGCCCCGTAACTGAGGTCTACCTACCCGGCATCCTATCCGACGACTTGTGTACACCCACAAAAACTTATGTTATGTGGGGTGTGGGGCCCAGCTATCACGGCATTGGCTCAACGGGCCGTGTGGTAACGGATCTACGCAACAACGGTATGAAAACAGTGGTTATTGACCCGCGCTTCACCCCCGACGCAGCACGCGCTGATGTATGGCTGGCTATTCGCCCCGGCACCGACGTAGCGCTCATGCTGGCATGGATAAACTACCTCATCAAAAATGAGCTGTGGGACAAAAACTTCTGTCGCGAGTGGACAAACCTACCCTTCCTGGTACACGAAGACACCGGCATCACTTATCGCGCAAGCGAGCTGGGACTTGGCAGCGAGAGCGAGTACGTGGTGTGGGACAAAAACACCAACGCCGCCGCGGCCATGCCCTACCCGTTTAATGCCGCCCTCAATCCGGAAATGTTTGGTACCTACACGTTGCCTAACGGCGAAAAAGCGCGTACCGCGTTCCAAATCATGAAGGATCATGTAGCTGAATGGACACTCGAGCGTGCAGCAGCGGTATGCTGGCTCAACGCCGACGAGATAGAGAAAGCTATCAACATCTACGTCGAAGGCTGCCCAAACGCGGGCGTTTCACTTGGCGTGGCAACCGACCAAACACGTAACTCCGCGCAGGCTGCACAGGGTGATGCTATTCTCGACATCCTTATGGGCTGCATCCGTCAGCCTGGCTCCATCGTGCAAGATCGCCCCTGCTATGTTGAGCCCTGCAACTACGTGGTACAACCATTCGGCCTTCATCATCCCGACCATCCGCTTCGCATGCCCGACTCCGAAGCGCAGGCCCGCTTGGGTTACACCGAGCACAAGGGTTTAGGACACTGGCTGGCAAGCCATATCCCCACAGTACTTAAAGCCATCGAAACAGGCGAGCCGTACCGTCCGCGCATTTGGATTGAGCGTTCAGGCAATAAGTTAGCCATGATTGGCAACGCCACGCGCTTCTACAACGCCATGATGACCACCGAGCTTAACGTGCATATGTATATGCACTGGACTACCACCAGCGTGTGCTTAGCCGACTACGTATTACCCACTGCAGAGTGGCTTGAGACCGCCTACGCACAAGACCGCCTGAACACCTACGCCATTCGTCGTCCTTGCACGCAACTCTACGAATGTGTGGACGAATGCATGCACTGGTCGTGGTTGGCGGCAGCCCTAGCCGATCGCGGTCACCAGCGTGCCATCGACTCCTTCAACCCAGAGATCGCCGGTAAGTTCTATGGTACCTACTGGCGCACCTATGAGGAGTACAAAGATTATGTTGGCTACTTCGTAGGCAGCTTCTATTACAATAACGAGAATTGGGACTGGAAAACATTCGACGCGCAAGCTCCCAGCGAGTACCAGACCATCGAAGAATACGCAGCGAAATCCTACAACAGTCACCTGTTCGACGATGAGAAAAATCCCGGCAAACCCGTCGGATTCCACACCACGTCAAAACGCTGCGAGCCGTACTTCGATGGCAACATTCACTTGGGCAACACCGGCACCATTGATGGCAAAGGCACCATGCAGCCAGCCACCAACGTATACCCAAAGTCCGACAACTACAACCCCCTGCCATACTACCTAGAGCCCTTCGAGTCGCCACTGACCGACACCGAGTATCCCTATGTGCTCACCCAAGGACGCATCCCATTCTTCCATCACGGCACGCTACGCAACACACCCTATACACGCGAGATGTATCCGTACCCTGAAACATGGATTAACCCGGAAACCGCCCGCGAAATCGGCATCGAAAATGGTGACTGGCTGTGGCTAGAATCGCGTCGCGGCAAAACCCAGGGCCGCGCCCGCATCACCAAGAGCGTGGCTCCAAAGGTTATCTATCAGGAGCGTTTCTGGAACCCCGAACTGCTTGATTCGGCAGATCCGAACCGGGCATGGCAGGTTATGAACATCAATGTACTCACCCAGAACAACGACGAATGTCCCTTTAACGACGTGTACGGAACCTACACCTTACGTGGCATCACCATCAAGATAACCAAGGCAGATGGGGCACCCGAGGGCGTATGGATTGAGCCCGAGGACTTCACCCCGTGGCTACCCGAACTGTCTGAGAATACCGGAGGAGGTAATGCCGTCTATGGCGCGTAATTGCTTGGTAATCAACCTCGATCGTTGCATCGGTTGCTACGCCTGCGAAGTGGCATGCAAGATGGAAAATGACATCGCCTTGGGCGAGCGTTGGAACAAAGTGGTGCAGGTGGAGCCGTTTGGCGAGTTCCCCCATGTGTCCACCTACTGGCTGCCGGTTATGTGCCAACAGTGCGAAGAATCGCCTTGCACTCACGTGTGCCCCACAGGAGCCTCGTACCGCGACGAAAAAACCGGCATGGTGCTAGTAAGCAAAGAGAAGTGCATCGGCTGTAAATACTGCATGATGGCCTGCCCCTACGGCGTGCGTAGCTGGAACAAAGCGCAACACGTAGTAGAAAAATGCACCTTGTGCAACCATCTGACCGCAGCTGGCGAGCAACCGGCCTGCGTGAAGAACTGCTGTGGTAAAGCGCGCTTCTACGGCGATATAGATGATCCTTCTTCCGACGTATCAAAAGAACTCGCGAAAGCAAGCTCTGACGCAATCCACTACCTGCCCAATGCTGGCAACGAACCTCTTTCTGTCTACATTCTCTCACCAAGGTTTGGTGAATGGCGCGCGGATGATCTCACTCAAACTACTAACCTGTACGTAACAACCGAGGGGAGCGTGGACTAATGGAAATCCAATGGGCATTGGTCCTGTTCACCGTTATTAGTGGAGCAGGCGCGTGGCTCTTCGCCTTCTCTATGCTGGGGTACTTGCTGAAGAAAAACGAAACCCCCAGCAAGATGGAAGCCATCATCTCTCTTGCGTTGATGGTGGTGGGTGGCTGTATGTCAGTTATGCATCTAAGCCATGTCGATCGTATTCTTGAAGCGCTGAATCACCCCACCTCGGGCATCTTCATTGAAGCTGCCATGATTGGTGTACTGTGCATAATTTTGGCGGTATACCTTATCATGTTGGCGCGCGGCACGTCTGAGAAAGCACGCACCATCGTGGGGATTTTTGGCCTCCTTATGGGCATAGTGTTCACGTACGCTTGTGGCTCGTCCTACATGATGGAAGCTCGTCCCGCGTGGCAGACTGTAACGCTACCGTTAGCCTACCTCGGTACGGCTGCAGCTGCAGGTGCTGGCCTGAATCTACTGCTCAAAGCTGTACAAAAAGCCGAGCACCCTGCCGTTTCCTTTGCTGGGTTACTGTCTATTGTCGGCGGTGCGCTAGGAGCCATACTAGCCGCTGCATTTTGTATCTCGGCAGGGTCCTATATCGCCGAATCTCAAAACGGCACTATGACGTGGGTCATCCTTTTGTTCGTGACTACCGTGGTAGTAATTATTTGCGGTGTGGTAGCGCTTAAGCAACCTAAAAACACCTTGACGCTAGGTGTGGTAGCCCTCGTGGCGGGCCTCATTGCTGCAATAGCGCTCCGCATAGTCATGTGGCTTATTGGCACGCCCTTCATGGACTTTTTCCTCATGGCCCTCGACTAAACACCCTGGGCTGCCGCGAAAGCGGCAGCCCAGCATTGCAGGCACGCAAAACGAAAGGAGATCGCATTATGATGACTCACCAAGAACTTCTCGATTTTTTCAACGAGAGCGCAAGCACCTATCGGTTTTTGTCTCAGGTGTTCTTTAAAGAACTGAACGAGCAAGCTATTGCAGAGCTAGCAGCAGCCAAGTACCCCACTGATACCGACAACGATTGTCTTAACCAGGGGTACCGTATGGTTCGCCGCTATTTCGCGTTTTCTGCAACCGACCGGCGCGGACAACTTGCCTGTGAATACGCACGCATCTTTCTGGCCGCGGGCGTGTTCACGAAAGACCGTCAGACGGCGGTACCGTATGAATCGGTATTCGCTGGCGAAGATCACCTTATGATGAGTGATGCACGCGACGAGGTGGTCGCACGTTTTCTCGAAGACGGGTTTCAAGTCAACCCCGATTTGCATGAACCCGAAGATCATCTGGCCTTCGAACTGGAATACCTCATTAACTTGAATGAACGTGCAAGCGTGTGGGCCCAAGCAAAAAACAAGGTTGAACTACGTCGTAACGTGATACGTCAGTTGGAATTCATCGAACAACACCTGCTGAACTGGATTCCCCTCCTGCGCCAGACCGCACAAGAATACGCCAAACTCACGTTCTACACGGGCATGCTATTCGTGGCCCAAGGCACACTTGAACAGGGGCAAAACATACTGCGCGACATCGTGGAGCAACTCGACGGCACTAGTACCGCAGCGTAACCGGAGACCTTGCCATGTCAGCAAACAACCCAACCCGCAGAACGTTTGTCATCGGAGGGGCCACGCTGGTTGCAAGCGTGGTAGTGGGTGCAGGCATACGTCCCCTCGTTGCCCAAGCTAATGTACTACGCCCTCCCGGATCGGTTCCTGAAAGCGAATTTATGGCTCGCTGCATTAAATGCGAGCGATGCATTAGTGTGTGCCCCACCGGCGTACTGGAGCCCCTTAATATTGAAGGTGGGCTGTTGCAGGCACGCACTCCGGTACTCAATTTCACCAACAACAGCTGTACGTTTTGCGACAAGTGTCGCGAGGTATGCCCTACTGCGGCCATTGGAGCTGTTGACCCTTACGCACCCGATCAGGGTCGTATTGGTGCCGCCATCCTCCACGAAGACCGCTGCTTGGCCTTTCTGGAAACTAACAGCTGCGGCCTCTGCGTTGAAGCATGCGCCTACGAGGCCCTTTCCTTTGATGCGGGGCGTCGCCCTGTTGTGGACACGAC
>JAEWYG010000063.1 GCA_023395755.1 Actinomycetes bacterium
TACACCCTCCATCGATTGGGTAGCACTTTGTAAATTATCCAAAACAAGTGCATCCTTTTTCACAGGAACGTATCCAGCGTTAATCGAAAAAGAAATACCTTGCTCGTCGTCGGTAAGCCATTTCAAAAATTCAACGCACGCAACTTCCTTCTTCTCGCTCGACTTCGTTACCGCAAAGCCAGCCCCCTGCTGAGGAGCACAAGGTGTACCATTTTTAAATGTTGGAGCGGCAAGTGCAACCAGCTCGATGGGATAGCTCGTCTGATCGTCAATCGTAACCATTTTAGGAAAGTAGACAACCGAAGAGGACGAGCCAAGATAACAGATAAGATTGCCCGTCTTAACCGCGTCGGATCGGAATTTACCCTCAGCAGAAAACCATCCCTGCACCATGGGCACATAATAGTTGTCCCAGAGCGTCTTCATGGTGGCGCGATCAAAGTTAAAAGTGCCCGTTCCATCTTTGATATTCAGTAACTCATGACCAAGCTGTTTCGAGCCGGTTATCAGGTAGTTTGCAACAGCATCACGTCCAAAGAAAGGACGTCCGTCACCAACAACATCAGGCGTTTGCTTATCAGTCCATTCGTAGTAGCGCTGCGCCGTGGCCGTGATGCCCTCAATGGTTGCCAGATCATCCAACTGAGCGCCGGTCGCATCGGCAAATTTTCGCCAGTCAGTAAGGTTTGCCTGCAGCGTCTCTGTTGATTTGGCCACAGGGAATAACTTCAGGCCACCATCGCCATCAAGGTCGCCTTCAGCAAGAAAACTCTCAACATACTGGTTTCTTTCGTCGCCGGAAAGATATTCCGAGAGATCGGCAACAAGTCCCAAATCATCTATCTCCGAAGCGGTATCTGAATAAGACAAAAAGGCATCAGGCATAGGAGCTGAGCCAACACGCTTTTTTGCTGCGTCGATAACGGCAGAATTCAGTTCAGTTACTCCACCTTGACTAGCACTGGTAACCACCACACCAAGATCCTTACCACGAGTGGCATTAAACTCCTTGACGAGATCTTCAAATGCGCGCTGTTGAGTACCGTTGTAATAGGTCCACAGCGTAACCTGAACAGGATCCGATGGGTCCAGTATCGATTTTGTTTCAGTCGCAGGCGGCGTTTGATCACTTGTTCCTGCGCAGCCTATGCATGCAAAAATCCCCACCAGCGCAAATAAGGCACTTGCGCCGACAATTCTGCCAACTTTCATGAGTACCCCTATCTCTACAGCAGAAATTCACCCACCACCGCTTTACCGTCAGTCTATTCTATAACAAAGGAGATAGACCTGTGACATAATCGCTGATTGGTTTGGTTTTTAAAGTGGAACTGTCAGCGAATACCCACAAGGGCTTCAAGTTCAAGACGGATGCTCTTTATCGATCTCTTCGTTCGTAAGGCGCATGGGGAGGACGTGGGGGGCGGTTTTGTGTGGAGCGCGCCGACGGACGGGCAGGATGCACGTCACGATTGGAGTTATGTTGCACTTCCCGATCTTTAGCCGAAGATGCACTAGGAGCTTCGTCGTCGAGCTGTACCGTAGGGGTCACATCATTCCCTGCCTGTGCTTCATCACCTCGTCGAGCCGGAGCCGCCGAACCATGCAAACGACCACGCTTCCCGGCAGTATGCGGCGTACGCTTCGCATTGCCGCGAAATGTCTTGGTAGTTTGAATAAGAATGGCACCAATAAGAAACGGCATCCAGAAAACAATGCCACGGTATACCAACGCGATGGAAAGACCCGCTGCACTCGATGCTCCAAACGACGTAAACGCCACGACTACAGCCGCCTCAACGACGCCAACACCTTGGGGCGTAATAGAAATCATGGCAAATATCGTTGCCACCACGTAGCCGCAAATAAGCGACTCGGGTACGGTTACCCCAAACGCCACACCCACCAGCGAAAAACACCCCAGCTCGCAAAGAGAAGCGCACACCGAACAGCCAAACGATTTAAGCGTAGATTTTGGGTTGCTCACAATAAGACCAGCAGCATCAGAGAACGACGCCATAGCCCGCTCGACCCACGGGCTCAAAGGAGGCTTCTTAAAACGCGCTCGAATACGATTTACGAGGCGCTCGGCGGGACGGAGTATCTTAAGCAAAACGGCAGGCCGCTTACGGCCCAGCACCATCACGCTCACCAGCACACCAACAAGCACAATAACCAATAATCCTACCAAGAACCATAACGGCGAAAGCCCCACCGTTAACTCAAGGATCAAAAACCCTATGAGCATAATAATGGCAAAACCAGAGTCGATAGTAATTTGCATGAGCAGTGCTGCGCTCGTAGCTTTACCCGGAGGAATACCACGCCTACGCGCGTCATCTACCACCAACGTCGTACCTGCCAAGTTAAACGAAGGCGCAATGGTATTCATAAAGAATGTTCCAAAAACCAATGGCAAGGTAGAACGTGCCCTCATGCGCTCTCCTACTGCTTCAAAAGCGAATGAATAGGCAAAACTTTGGGCAAAGTACTTACCTAACTGAGTAAAAAGGGCAGCAATAAGCGGAAGCAGCGCGCCTTTCTTCATAGTCTCCACCAGCTCAACTAGCTGGTCTCCGCGAAGCAGCACCACCACCAGCACAATAATGATAACCAGTCCTATGAGCAGATTACGTACATTCAGCTTCATTGGACCGCTCCCCCTCGCTCCATCTCCAACACCCGCGCCTCCCCCGCGGCTAGCGGAGGAATTCTTTCAGGTCGCTGTTCTGCAGATAGCGCAACTCATCGGCAGATTCGCCGTCAGTCTCCAAAAACAGGAAGCCGTACGTACCTGTGCGTTGCACCTCAAAAGGACACAACGCAAGCACCTTGCTGAAGCGAGCACGCAACGCGTCGTAATCAAAACACTCGTCACCCGTAGCGTCAGCGGGAGCATTCAAAAGCGACATGGTATACACC
>JAEWYG010000184.1 GCA_023395755.1 Actinomycetes bacterium
GTTCAAAGGTTTGCCGCGCTTGAGTTTTTCAAGCAGTGCGCTTTCCGGCACGATTTGAGCTGCGCCGGAAGCGATGATGTGCAGTTGTTCTTCAGCGGATAGCATGTCGATTCCTGTTCTAAATTCCTTACTATATATAGCTTGGGATTCTAGCATATATAACTGGCTGATTTTCAAGCTTCGCTGGAACGGATACAACAGATCACGTCTCTAGACGAACTCATACGCAAAAGGAACGACAAGAAAAGTACTCCTTTTGCGTACAAGCACCCAGAACAAGAAGCCTTAAGAAACACCTCGAAACAGATGGCCCGTAGTGGCTCCGGATGTTTTTGCTACAGTATTACCATCACGCAAGGCAACATCACGCGCACGAACCGCACGAGACACAGCAGCGGAAGTTTCCTCAACGTTCATGAGCGTAGTGTCAACCATAAATGCCGAAAGACCAGCGCCGATAAGATCGGGCATAACATGGGCAACATCCAGTATGACGCCATTGTAGAGATGACCGCGCCCGAGGGCATCGGTTATCACGGGGAATTCAAATCCCTTGCGATCTTTCAAATAGTGAGGACTTTTGCGTCGAGGACAAACATCACATTGTTCATCGCACGAACCTTGACTCATGAGCAGACAGTGCTCGCAAACCATAAGTTCTTGAGCGCCGATAATGGTAAGCCCTAATGCCACGGGCGCATCCTTGGCAAGGTCGGTTATCTGCCCAAGCGTAAGTTCAGGCGAAAGCCATACCTGTTCGGCACCGAATGCAGCAACCGCTTCGAGCGAAAGACGGTTCGTAATAGGCACATGAGGACCTACCTCAACAAGAGCGCCTTCGCCCACTGCCCGCACAAGAGAACCAAGACTATCTACGAACACAGGCTTGCCCGACTTCACATAACGCCAAGGATCAAAACCAAGCTGTTCCTCGCGTGTCCCCGATAAAGGGTCGTGATCGATGGCAGGAAGTGCGGTAACGCACTGCTTCGGATAACCAGCCTGCTCGGCCGTACCAGAACGCTGACCAGCAATAACAGCCTCTCCGCGCTTATAGTTAAGCGCAGGAACGTAAATTACATCAGCTCCCGAGCGTTTTGCAGCACGCGCGCAAGCAGGATTTGTCGCCCACGCAGTAATCAAGCATCCCCGCTCTCGAACAGGAGCCATACCCTCGCGTTCGCAAACCCTCGGCAAAGCCCGATTGCGGTAGGGTGCAAGCAATTCATTTTTCAAGTTTTCGAGCGCCTCAGCACGCGCACGGTGAAGCTGCGAGAACCCAATACCCACGCCTTCGTCCAGATGAATATCGAGCGACGAGAGAACAAATGGAGTCTGACCAAGTCGATCGATGTGAGCATGCACATCCTCAAGGGAAACAGCTTTTGTGCGAGCGGCCTCCACCATCGACCCTTCCGACATACCGATCGCCTCACGTGGTTTTTGATCCACTGGTACTTGATTTATCTCAGTCGCACCCTCGCCCGCCAGACGAAATTCTACGCGAAGCGGTTCTCCAATACGTAAGGTCACTGATCCCGCAACTTCAACACGGGGAGCAAGGGAATCGTCGACGAACCCTGCGGCTGCGTTACGCACACGAAACACGCGATCGCCTTTACCAACTGGTCGGTCGGGCGAAGCGCACACATGACCCGCGCGATCAAAAGATATGGTGCTAAGGGTATGGGTGAAATGACCTTTGTTTGTCCAGAACTCGAGTACATCGCCCTCGTGCAACTCTTCTTCCACTGCAAGAGCGGCAATTCCGTCACGAACAGAAGCCACGCGGCCAACACACACCCCACGATTATTAGGGCGGCCATAACTCATAATAGAGTTATCACGCTGACCCGTAAGATAAGCTGTCGTGAAACCACGCGAGAATGCCTCTTCCAAAGAGCGACGCTCTTCGTCGTTTGAGCGCTCTTCGCCCATTTCAAGCATTTTAGACTGTAATTGTGCAGCATAAGCACGATCGAGTACGGCGCGATACGTCGATGTTACTGCATATACGTAGTCGGCCGACTTCATTCGTCCCTCAATTTTAAGTGAGGCTACGCCGGCATCCATTAACTGAGGCAACAGATCGACAGCACAGAGATCTTGCGGCGACAAGAGGTGCTCACCAGGCGACGGAAGATCTTTACGCTGCGCAGCATTGTGCAATTCGTAGGGTAAACGACACGCCTGCGCACAGAGGCCGCGATTTGCAGAGCGACCACCTATCATCGAAGACATAAAACACTGACCCGAATAGCTTACACATAATGCCCCATGGATAAAGGTTTCAACTTCCAATCCAAGACCAGACGCAACATTTGCCAAATGTTCAATCTCCGCAAGAGAAAGTTCACGTGCAAGCGTTACCCGATGGGCTCCTAAACGAGCTGCCGCTTCAATACCTGCGGCATTATGCGTGTTCATCTGCGTGGAAATATGCAGGCGCGCCTGAGGTAATGACCGAGTAAGCTCGGCTGCAACTCCTATGTCCTGAACGATAAAGGCATCGGCACCCGACCGATATGCCTGCCGAGCACATTCGAGCGCTTGGTTAATCTCTGAAGGCAGAATGGCAGTATTTAAGGTTACGTAGACATTTACTCCCCTCAAATGGGCGTAATCACATGCCTCGGCAAACGATCCACTCGTAAAATTATCGGCGTTACGACGCGCATTGAATGAATCAAGACCGAGGTAAACCGCATCGGCACCCGCGGCCACTGCCGCGTGTAAGGCTGCTGCGCTCCCGGCAGGTGCGAGCAGTTCGGTCTGAGATAATACGATATCTTTGTTTTGAGGTGTCATGATGCTCCCTGCTTATAACATGCAAGCTTTTCTCATCTTTATGCGTGCGAACAGCTGCTTTATGATCTTTTCCTGCGACACCCATCGTAAGGTTACGATGGGGTAACGGCAGTGGTAGTATACTCGAACCATGAAAATACGGCGAAAACAGCGCGAAACGCGCACCCATGCCATGAAATGGCTCCTACTGGTCGCAGCAGTGGCCCTCTGCTTTGTAGCTTATCAGGGTGTCAAGGGTCTACTCCATGTTATGGAGGACTGGACGAGTGACCTCCCTAGCCTTGAAAACACCGATGCATTCAACTTTGCCCTAGACTCCCACATGTTCGACAGCAGCGGAAACACTATGTTGGCGGAATTCCAGTTGGAAAATCGCGAACCTGTCGATCAAGACCAGGTAAGCGAATACGTGCTCAAGGGAACCGTCGCTACCGAGGATGTGCGCTTCTACGAGCACAATGGCGTGGATCCTACCGGCATCGCACGCGCACTTATGAACAACTTAACAGGAGGCGCACTTGAAGGTGCCTCCACCATCACTCAACAGCTTGTGCGCAATACCGTACTATCACAGGAAGCAAACGACATCTCGTTTGAGCGCAAGATCCGCGAAGCGCAGCTGGCCATTAATCTGGAAAAGAAGTACTCCAAAGACCAAATACTCATGCTATACCTGAACACCATCAATTACGGTGACCAGTGCTACGGTATCGAGGCGGCCGCACAGAACTACTTCCAAACTTCAGCGTTAAACCTGACACTCACCCAAGCAGCTACGCTTATCGGTATTCCTCAATCGCCCACCTACAACAACCCCAAAGTAAACCCCGATACCTGTCTCAAGCGCCGTAATGTAGTATTGAACCGCATGCTTTCTGCAGGCGTTATTACACAGGAAGAGCATGATACGGCCCAAAACGAGCCGTTAGGACTCAACCCTGCTCCTCCGGCACCAGAAGAGGGTATTTATGCATACCCCCATTTCACCAGTTACGTACGAGATCAGCTCCTTAATGAGGGCGAGAAGTTCAACCTTTCCGACAGCGATTTGTTCGCAGGCGGCCTCACCATCTACACCTCGCTCGATACGGCCCTGCAAGACGACGCAGAGGCTGCTTGCGCCGACCAACGCAACCGGATGGCTCCAGAGCTCGATGCAGCACTCGTGGCCATTGACCCCTCCAACGGCCACGTAATGGCAATGGTGGGTGGTAAAGACTACTTCAACGTGAGCAAGGTAAACCTTGCCACGGGTGCTGGCGGAACGGGTCGCTCAGCGGGCTCAACATTCAAAACATTTACCTTGGCAGCTGCCATTCAAGACGGCATCGATCCGAAAACTCCCATCGATTGCACCTCACCGATGAAACTATCTGATGGCACAGAAATTCAAAACTTCGATAATATAGATTATGGCATTCTTCCTATTCAAAGAGCTACGGCCGTCTCATCCAACACGGGTTTTATTCGCCTCACTCAACAAATTACTGCCGGCAAGGTAATTGATATGGCTCACCAGATGGGGGTAACTTCAGAATTACCCGGCGTAGTGTCGGTAACAACGGGATCGGGTAGCGTTACGCCTCTTGAAATGGCAAGCGCTTATAGCACTTTGGCAACGGGCGGAATCAAGCGAAACCCCGTATCGATCACGAAGATTATCGACAAAGACGGTAATCTCATTTACGAAGCGCCCGACACAAGTGTACGCGTGTTGTCAGAAGAGGTAGCTGGTGCCACCACGAAAGTACTGCGCACCGTATTTGAAGCCTCTGATCAGGGTACCGCAGCCAACGCTAAACCCTACAACGGTCAACCAGTAGCAGGAAAAACGGGTACCTCACAAGAATTCGCTGATCACTGGCTTGTGGGATACGCACCGCAGCTCTCATGCGCCACTTGGATTGGAAACCCGACCGGCATGATAGCGACCGATCGCTCCCTTACCGCCAACGCTCTTTGGCAGGACTTTATGTCGCGTGCCCTTGAAGGACAACCTATTGTACCGTTCCCCGAGACCAAAGATCCAGAATACAAGAACCCCTTCAACACCGAGCAACAGAAAAAGCTAGGCAGCAAAACAACCGAGGGCAAAGATCCCTCAACGGCGCCTAATGTGGTAGGCAAAACACTTTCGCAAGCTCAAGCAGTGCTTGGTGGTTACACCGTTTCTTACGTAGAGGAATATTCCAGCACGGTTGCTGCAGGGCTCATAATAAGCCAGACCGTACAGGGCGACCAGTTGTTATTGCATGTCTCAAAAGGTCCGAAACCAGCTGATCCTACCCCCACCCCCCCCCCCCCCCCCCCC
>JAEWYG010000191.1 GCA_023395755.1 Actinomycetes bacterium
GATGAATCCTTCTTAGTACGCACCGCGTTTGCTGGATGTTCATCCATGCCGATAACCTGCGTTGTTACCTGAGCCTCACAGCGTTCATGCATGGCAGCAAAAGGGTTTACAATCTCTGCGGGTCCACACAAGACAACCGATAATCGCGCATCAGCAGCGAGCGCATCAGCCACACCTTCCAATACAACCTGAGGGGCGTTATCTCCACCCATGGCATCTACCGTAATGGTGACCTTATCTGACATAAACAGCTCCTCTTGCTTGACGGCTTCCCTATTCTTAACCAGAAAAAGCCTCCTGACACTGCAGCAAACGCTGAAATGCCAGGAGGCCTATCAATACAAGTCTCAGCGCAAGCGCTGGGAGAACGGGCTAGTCCGTCTCGATGACTTCGCGGTTCTTGTAGAAACCGCAATTGCCACATACGCGATGCGGGAGCTTCACTTCGCCGCACTGCGGGCATACGGAACGAGCAGGCGCCGCGACCTTGTCGTTTGCGCTGCGACGGTTGTGGGTGCGAATGCGGCCCATTTTGCGCTTAGGTACTGCCATGATCTATGCTCCTTCTTCAGCCGGACGAGCCGGTCGTCCGTACTCGCTTAAGTAAACACGCGAAGTGGTATGTTACCAAAGAAATACCTACCTCGCAAGTGCTCCGCACTACAATTTCCTAAACGATAGGGAGACTCCACCGTCTAGAATTTCAATTGTACCGAAAAAATCATCGAAAACAAGATGTAACCAGCACCACGATACACACCGCGATACCGAGAATGCTTCGATCATTCTTCTTGTGAATCAAAAAGAATCACCTGGTTTCTACCTCCACGTTTCGCACGATACAAGGCAAGATCGGCTTGATGGTAAACACGAGAGAATTCAGGAGCTTCACCACAAAATAGCGTGGCACCTATGCTAACCGATTGTCGCAGTTCGCTTGTAAGCACACGATCCAAACAATTGCGCAAGCGCTCGAGCAAGCTAGTAAGTTCCTTATCGCCGCGAATATTCGCGAGACAGAACACGAATTCATCGCCCCCTAAGCGACCCACGATATCACCTTGGCGCAAAATTCCACGCACATCTTGAGCTACATCTCGCAACACACGATCTCCGTAAGCGTGTCCTTCGGTATCATTGATATCTTTAAAGTGATCAATATCCATCATTACCAACGCATGACACGCCGCCCTATCTCGCTCAACCAATTCAGTAAACTTTTGTTCAAAAGCGGAACGATTAAGAATACCCGTGAGACCGTCAATTTCGGAGCGTTCTATAAGGCGAAGCTCCTTTACCTTTTTTTCGTTAATATCTCGCACTACCACAAAAGCTTTCAAATCATCATTATCAGCATACTTCACCACCTGGACACTCAACCTATACCACCGATACTCCCCCTCATGAATCAAGCGGAATTCAAGATCGTGCGTATAGACACCTCGGTAAAAACTTTTTGTCAGATCAACTCGGTTCAAAATTTCAAACACCTGAGCACGTTCGTCTTCATGGATAAATTTCCCGTATTCGGCAGCCTGCGCATCTAAGCCGGAACTGTGAGGAAGAGAACCTACTAATTTGCCAGACACCTTCTCTATCTCGTCTTGCGATAGATTACACTCAAAGGTGGTTACCTGATCTTCCGCAATCATCTCAGAACTCTGTATGAGCCGTTCATAAGCCAATTCTTTTTCGCGTTGATCGGTTACGTCATAAAACGAGATAACAGCCTGATCAGGCACCTCTCGCTTGTCGCAAACAGTAGTAAAGTCAAAACGGTACCAGCGATAAGCAGCTGAATCGAGCGGACGTAAAGACAATACCGCCGTCCCATGCGCATCACCTCGATGGATTGCTTCAAAAAATTTTCGCTGCGTCACACGACTGTTTTGATTAATAAAACCAAGGGCAAATAATCCTTCAATAGGTTCTTCACACTGTTTTGGCATGCCAAATTTTGCAACTGCCTTAACGTTGGCGTAGAGGCACCGTCCTTTAATGTCATAGCGCATAATATACTTGTCGCTTTGTTCCGCTGCCACACGGAACTCCATCTCACTCACACGCAGCTTATCTTCAGCGGTCTTTCGCAGGGTGATATCGGTCAGTGTTGAAACAATTTCATTTTGTTCAGGTAAATAGTTACTAGTGATTAATAAATAAATCAACGCACCCGATTTATGCCGGGCACGTGTTTCAATTTCAAACGTACGCATGCCTTCCTGAATTTTATCTAACAGCTCTTGTCGTAAAGATTGGCGGTCTTCAGGATAGAAAATGTAGTCGAATTCGCTAAGACCTCGTTGTTTTGGCTCGTCGGGCTCGTAGCCAAACATGCGATATAAATAATCGTTAGCATAAGCAATCGAAAACTCTTTTCCGTAGTTCAATCGACATATGCCACAGGGAATGGTCTGAGAAAGTTGCTCGAAGGATAGGGCACGATTCAAGGCACCCCAACTCAGCGTTAGCACGAATACGAATATAGCGCACTTAAACAAAATCGAGTAAGTATGAATTGCTCCAAAATAAAATGCTACAATCGCCCCAACTACCACAGCTACAAACACAGAAAGCCCCCACGCCAATTCAGGCACGCGAAGAGCTCCACTTGCATCACGATCCTGCCAAACATAGACGAAAATGGCCACCAACCCAGCGACAATAAAAAAATGAGTTAAGGGGAGCATAAGGGAAAGTGGCTGAGCAAACCCTATCGCAGCAACAACCGACGAGAAAAAAGCGAGCAAAAACCCGCAAGAAAGAACCTGCATGACCATCCGACTACGAGGAATTCGTTCGGCAAAAAACAGAGAAAAAGGAATGGGAAGCAACATGAAGCTATAGAACGACAAGAAATAACAAGCATCATTGTAGGGAGCAAAAATAAAAACAACGTTATCATCCATAAGCATCCAAAAAGCACTCAGGAAAATAAACACTGCCAACCAGAACAAAATAAGATCAACACCAAAACCCTGATGTCTCTTGAGAAAAAAACTAGCAACGAATATGCCAAACGCAAGCATGATCATAAAGCACGCAATAGCAGTAGGAATAATACTTTTATTAGCGAGATGAAGCGTCAAGGCATTTTTACTTGCAATCAAGGTCTCCTCAGGAACCCTGTCTCGACTGCCATCACTTTTTGTAATGTCGAGTGTGATGGTCTTCCCGGCCATTCCCTCTGAAAGAGGAGCGACTATCCATACACCCACATAGTCAATACCAAAAGTCCCGTTGTAAAACACGCCCTCGACATTCAGCGGTTCCCCGTCGACCGAAAACTCTACCGCATTATGCTGCGACCGCATATACAGCACCGCATCACTAGGCAAGGGATCAGGAAGGGTCTTTGACACGGTAATCTCGGTAGTTCCCTCTGGATAAAACTCTCCAGCAAGATTAACGAATCCTTCCCCATCCGACAGTTCCCAATCATCTGAATACGAAAGTAGGGCATTATCGCTATTCGCAGGATTTCCCACAGAAACAAAGAAAGCAAAAAAAGCTATACCTACCGTAAGGAGGGAGGCAATAATAAAGAGAAGATTGATTAGCCGCCTCATATAACTCACGCCCTTCTCAGAGAGACGGATGGGGACTCCTCGCCATCAAGGTGTCATCGCTGCACCTATCTCCACAGCAAGTGCGTTTCATTATACTAAATACCTCTTTTTCTCGATAATCTATTCTGACCTTAAGGCATGAAAGACAAAAACTGTAATGTTTCTGACAAAACAAAACGGAAGCCGCCAAAGCTTCCGTTTTGTTTTGTAGCAAGAGAGGTGCCTTTTAGATGAGGTGCGCTACTCGTTCTGCTCGAACGGAAACTCCTTCAACGCGGCAAAAGGATTAAGAGAGACATCCTCTTCCCCCTCCTTTGCAGGAGCACACCCGCAGTCACCATCGTTTAAATTGGAACCACACACCGGACAAAGCCCTCGACACTCGTCGTCACAAAGCGGCACGAGCGGAAACTCCATTAACAGCGCGGCTGTAATAAGTGGCTCAAGGTCAATCGTCTTGTTTTCGGGTAACACCTCAAACTCGTCACCCTCCCTGTCCTCAGAAACAGCGTCTTCGGCATCAAACACATAGTAACCCTCAATCTCACCGGTGACCGCAAAGGTAAAATCATCCACGCAGCGTGCACACGATGTCTTAGCCTCACCTTCTACCGTACCAGTCACCAAGAGAGCGTCACCCGTATTTGTGACATCAACCTGCCAGACAAGCGGAACTAGAAAATCGTACAAGTCAGGCCCGGCCTTCATAATACCGGCAGCGTACGTACCTTCAAAGTGGGAACTCTCCGCTGGCGCGAAGAGTTCGGAAGGAAGCTGAATACTCGTCGCGTTCATTAGCGACCCGAAGCCAAAGAGTTGGCGTTCAGTCGGTCACGACACCGACGAACGTTATTAAGTAGCGTATCCATGCTCTGTTCGACATGACCGAACACCTCGTCGGCATAGTCCTCGGCGCCAGCGCGTGTCTGACGTTCCAGTTCACGAGCGTCGGCCATAATTTGGTCGGCCTGCTGCTGGGAGATACGTACGATCTCTTGTTCGCTTGCAATAGTCATAGCTTGGCTGCGTGCATCTTCGATCATACGATTTGCCTCAGCCTCAGCATCGTCCAGTAGGCTCTGGCGCTCACGCACGATCTGACGTGCCTGTGAAAACTCGCTGGGGAACGTATCGCGGATCTCGTCCATGATCTCGAATGCTGCGGCAATATCGACTTGACGCATATTGCCCTTACCAAAGACCGGCTTCGAATCCTCGAGGAGGATCGAGAGCTCTTCGAGCAGCCCCAAGACTCCTGTTTCGTCCATGATTGTCCTTCCACCCTGCTCGTGCTGCATTTCATGTGCGTTTGGCGCACGGGTATATCCCTACTGCGTACATGCGTCATGGTATTCTAGCAGGTTTGACAGAATAACCCAACGTCAATGCACAAACCGCGCACATTTTACCCGGTCGGAAGCCCGCTGTCACGCATCTGTTCCCCTACTGGCAAGCTTATTTAGGGAACTTTTGTTCTAAGGCCGCCTTTACACAAGCCGGTACAAAACCATTCACTTCGCCATGTAAACTTGCTATTTCGCGCACGATCGATGAAGATAGATACATATAATCGGGAGGCGACATAATAAAAAGCGTCTCAAGTTCTTGATTCAACTGATAATTAAGAGCCGTCATCTGGAACTCATATTCGAAATCAGTAATGGCACGCAAACCCTTTACCACAACAGAAGCCTCCATGCGCGCAGCAAAGTCAACGAGAAGCTCGTCAAAAGGTTCAACGCTCACATTAGGTAGGTGACTTGTTGCTTGACGCACCAATTCAACACGTTCTTCTAACGTGAATAGTGGGCCCTTTTTTTCAGACGCGGCAACACCAACCACAACCTCATCTACCAGTTGTGCGGCACGCGTAATTACGTCAAGGTGTCCGCTCGTAATAGGATCAAATGTGCCGGGAGATAATGCTCGTTTCATATCGGTTGGTTCCGTTCCTTCTTCGCACCAGCATTTATTTCGGATGTCAGGCTCTATACCTCACGTCCACCATCATCTCTCAAGATATCCACGATAGTATCCCCGTACTTTTTACGTGACGCAAGGGACAAACCACACGTTTTCGCCACCTGGTCGACCTCACCACTCGAAGCGGCAGCGTGCTCATACATTACCAAAACATCCGAATCAAGCGCACCCGCATGCGAAAGCTGCGCGACCATTCCCAATACCGCACCAGCTTCACACGCGTATGGTGGATCAAGAAACAGCAAATCAAAGGATGGCCGAGCGTAAAGAGGCGGAGTTTTAAGAACATCTCCTTTTTGCGTTCGCACTCGCGTTTCAGAAAGACCAAGCATGCGGGCATTGTTTTCAATTACGCGCAATGCCGCGCCATCGCGCTCGAAGAAATGTACCTGAGCAGCACCACGCGACAACGCTTCAAAACCGAGTGCCCCCGAACCCGCGAACGCATCCAGCACCACTGCACCATCGAATCCACCACGAGCACTATTCACT
>JAEWYG010000200.1 GCA_023395755.1 Actinomycetes bacterium
CTGATTGGCAGGGCCCTCATGTGCAGCGATCCAGCCACCCATGATAGCTTCGCCCATCTTCCCACCACCGATAAGAGCGATGCGGGTTCGGTTGGTCAGGGTCATCTACAGCACTCCTTGGTTGCGCAGAGCTTGGCGCTCGGCATCGCTCAGCGCACTACCCCGCGTTATGGCAAACACTTTATCACCGATACACTCCACGCTGGCATCAAGCGCGCTCGATACACCAAACGAAAAATCCAAGATGCGCTTCGACAGCTGATCAGGCGTATTGCGCAAGGAAAGCACCGCAGCATCACCAGCCTTGAGTATCTTCGCCACATGCTCAACCTCTCCATAGCTGGCAGGTTTAAGCACCGAAAGCGATCGAGAGGGCTTGTGTGCCGAAGAACCTGAACCAGCATACGCCTCGTAAGGGTCGAAAGCACTCGTAGTCGCAGTAGCGGTAGCGGTCGGAGCTGGTTTTGCTGCCGGCGACGCCGTCGGTAAAGAAAAGTCACCAAAGCCCGCGTTGGCCTTACCAGCACCCGTCGAGATATCATCGGGCACACTAGACTCGAACAGCGAGTTCAATCCCTCCGAACGCTCGCGACGCGCAGCGGTATGAGCTGGTGACGACGGTGCAGGGGACATAGTGTCAATTACCGTGCGCTCACCACGATAAGACGACGAAGAAACACCCGTCACACGACGAGGCGGCAACGGATCGCGCCTTAAGCTATCGGGCACCTGCGTGTTGGCACGCACATCATCGATAGAAACCAACTTTGGAAACTCAGACGAAGATGACCGCGACGCATGAACACCGCTCCTGCGCGCTGGACGCGTGGTTACGGGCGCATACGGATCGTAACGGGATGCTGGCGCGCTGTCGTCGTCGTACTCGGGGCCGTAATCGTCACCGTAGTCACTGTAATCACCGTAATCGTCACCATAGTCACCGTAATCGTCACGCTCTGCACGGGCATCGGCAAAGCCGAGCTTCGACTTAATGCCACCAAACATTCCCCCGTGTTCCGATTTCATGATTTTGGGCAGCTCCATGTTCACCACCTGCTTCGTTTTTATCCGACGGTCGAGCCGTCGCTGCGTATCCCCGCTACTTACCTATCTACCCGCCCATTACACCCCATTAGACCTTGGGTATACGGGCATTATCTCACAACCGACATTCCGACTACTGAAACCCTAACTTTCAAAAGCGTCGTCAAAGATCGCGCGTCCGATGCGCACTATGGTAGCGCCCGCATGTACAGCCTCGCGCCAGTCTTCACTCATACCCATAGAAAGCCCATCGAATACGGCCGCCCTATCTGCAGGCATGCTGCCGCGCAGCGTGGCATGTAGCTTCGCCAAATCTTCAAACGTTGCGAGTGCGGTTCGCCTATCGCCTTGTGGAGCCATGGTCATTAAGCCGCGCACACGCACATGAGGAAGTTGCCCACATACCTTCAACAGCGCCGCTACGTCGTCGGGTGAAAGACCACTCTTACTAGCCTCTCCCGAAACATTCACTTCCAGCAGCACTTCTTGTACTTTACCTATTACAGCAGCAGCTGCATCAATTTTGCGTGCATGTCGCTCTTCGTAAAGAGAGTGTATAAGTGCAGCGTATTCCACAATAGAAGGAATACGGCGAGACTGAATATTGCCGATAAAATGCCAATTTTCGTGAGGGTAAACGGCTGCTTTCTCCATTAAACTATCAGGGCGATTTTCACCGAAATTATGAGCTCCGCCGGCTATCGCTTGTCCCACAGCATCAGGTCCTACCGTTTTCGACACGGCAACAATGTCGACCTCACCCGGATCGCGTCCTGCGGCACGACAGACTTCGGCCACTTCGGCCGACACACGCTCGAAACGCTGACAGATACCCATGAGAATTATCCTTTCTGCAAAACAGCAAAAGCCCCATGGCGTCCACAGGTGCCACCCGATGCTCGATAAGAAAAGTACTCGTTTGGCCGACAGGCAGTACATACCCCCGCATCAACGACACGCTGAGCCGATAAACCTGCGGATTCAAGATCTAACGTAACAGCCCGCGCCAAATCGACATGTTTGTCATCGGGTGCTACCGCTTTGCCAAACCGCTCAACAAATCGAGCTCGCACGTCAGATCCTGTCTCGAAGCACTCTGTGTGGATATGAGGACCAATATAGGCGTTGTACGAAGCAGCAGCCCCAACGCCGCATGAATACGAATCTCGAGCGACAAGCCGGCGTACCGCCTTGCTTACAATGCCCGCCATCGCACCCCTCCAGCCAGCATGAGCCACAACAAAACGCCCCGTAGGCGACGCTACTATAACCGGAACGCAGTCGGCAAAACAGAGCAATGCCCCTACCCGGGGTGCATCCACCAAGAGGGCATCGGCGCCTGCTAATGCTTGAGCGCGAGCCGCCTCAATGGACACACTGTCGCATGCAACCACCTCAACAACATGATTGCCGTGCACCTGATTCGCCATAATCAACGGCACCTCGGACACACTCATAGCTTCAAGCAATAGACTACGGTTGGTTGCTACCGCTTCTACATCATCTCCAACATGTCCACCAAGGTTAAGAGCCGAAAAGGGGGGCTCACTTACCCCACCCGTACGTCCTGTAAATGCAATACGTATACCCGTACGGACAAAAAGCGCCTCGTCAGTAAGCGCGGATAAACGACGCGCGCCAAAAAGGCGCGCGTCGAGGTGAGGTAGGGGTAGCATCTCGGCCTGCATTGCGCAGCTGCCTCGCACCCTAGCGCTGGCGTTTCAGGAAGTCGGGGATGTAATCCTCGTCGGCAAAACGACCATTACTCGATGACGTAGAATACGATACCGGCGGAGCGGAAGGCTGAGAAAGAGATGAAAGCGACGGTTCAGAAGTTGAGGCAAACAAATCCTTGCGCGAGAAATCCATAGAAGATTGCTGCTGGGTGCCATTCTTGAAGCCCGTTGCAATAACCGTGATGCGCACTTGGTCACCCATAGCTTCATCGACGATTTGCCCATAGATAATATTAGCGTTATCGTCGGCGCAGGCTTCAACCGTACGAGCCGCAGCATCAACTTCGGTAAGGGTAAGGTCGGGACCACCCGCAATAGAGAACAAGACACGCGAGGCACCCGCAATGGAAGTCTCAAGTAAATTCGAGTTCGTGGCCTGCTGCGCCGCATCGAGCGCACGGTTCTCACCCGTAGAAATACCGATACCCATCATGGCTGTTCCCGCATCCTTCATAACAGTGCGGATGTCAGCAAAGTCAAGGTTAATCAATCCGGGAATGGTAATAAGGTCCGTAACACCCTGAATGCCCTGACGCAGCGTATCGTCAGCAATGCGGAAAGCATCGAGCATACTGGTCTTTTTGTCTACAATCTCAAGCAGACGATCATTCGGGATAACAATAAGCGTATCAACCTTCTGAGACAATAGGTCTACACCCTGCTCAGCCTGGTTACGACGCGTACGTCCTTCAAACGAGAAAGGCTTTGTAACCACGCCCACAGTAAGCGCGCCAATTTCCTCGCGTGCGATCTCCGCAATAATCGGTGCAGCTCCTGTGCCGGTGCCGCCACCCTCGCCAGCTGTGACAAACACCATATCTGCCTCAGCGAGTGCCTCGCGGATCTCCGCGCGGCTTTCCTCTGCCGCCTGACAACCTACTTCGGGATTCGCGCCGGCGCCCAGACCTCGCGTCAACTCCTCGCCGATGTGGATCGTCTTGTCGGCATCCGACATGAGTAAGGCTTGGCGGTCGGTGTTTACGGCAATAAACTCGACTCCGCGCACGCCTGCCTCGACCATGCGGTTCACGGCATTTGTGCCGCCGCCTCCGACACCGACGACCTTAATGACCGCCAAATGCTCGGAACCCATTTTGTTTGGCATTGTTTCCTCCACACCTGCTGCGTTATTTAAGCTGCGTTTCCCTACGTGGGTACACTTCACGTGGGGTTATTGTACACGATGATCAACCATTTGCAAATTACAGCGCGGCAATGAAATAAGTACATTCACAGATATAGCGGATGAACGAATTACACAGCCCGCCACGTAGGCCTATCCACTACACGTACATTAATATAGACCACTCCGGGGTTTTCCTCCATGATCTTTAGCACCACACGTTCTTTATCGCGAATATTCTCCGCCTTGCCAAATGCAATTTCCGTACCATCGTCCAGCACGAGTTTTGTTTCATCGGCTCCGGCAGCAGAAACCGTTTTCACGCGATCAGAAAGGTCGGTGGTCATACCCGAAACAATATCGAGCGCATTATTTACCGTAGCATCCGAACAATAGGTGCCAATCTCGGCTTTAGTACCATAAGGTACGTCAACAATAGCAAGCGCCGAGGCGGCATCCTCGTAGATCTTCGGACTCGTTTTCTTGCCAGCCTCGGAATCCTGATCAGGGATGGGCATAAGCCACATATGATCGGAGGCGACGGCCCACCTCTTGACGGTTTTAGCATTGTCAGCAGGCACCTCAACGGTAGCCTTAATAGTACGCTCAGTTACCGCCAGTTCTAAGGTATTGGGAAATACCCGCTTCACTTCGACATCCTGCACCCAGGCGTTCTGAAGTAAGCTATTGCGTATGCCTGCGGCATCAACACGTAGTAGCGTCGTATTTGCAGGCACACTTGCCATAGCCTCCATGTCAGCTGAAGTTAGATGCTCAACCCCCGTTACCGAGACGTTCTCGATAGCGAACAAGTTGGAGCTATATACCGCAATACCACCGACGACCAGCACCGCAACCACACTCACAATAACGGCCAGACGCACAAGGTAACGGCGATAAGTACTTTGGGCACGGCTGGCGCGCTCATGAGCGCGAACATCGCCCACACGCACCGAAGTAAGCCGCTGCTGCGAACGAACACTCGAACTTGAAGGATAACGACCTCCCGGCATAGCACGATAGCTCTGCTGAGATGAGCGCGAGGAAACGGGGGGCGCGGTGCGACCCGATTGACGACCCGAAGAGGCGCCACGATTGATAGAGCGACTCGTTGCGCGGGGCGTGGTGGTTCGCGCCGCCCTTCCGGAAGACACTTGCCCACGCCCGCGCGCGGGCGCTTTACGCGAACCCGAGGAAACGGACTTCCGGTTGTAATTCGATGCCATAGGTTTCGTTTACCTTCGCCTGTATAAGTTCGATAAGATCTTTCACGTCACGTGCCGTAGCGTCGCCCGTATTCACAATAAAATTTGCATGCACCTCTGACACTTGAGCACCCCCGCAGCGAACGCCCTTCAAGCCTGCGCGCTCAACGAGCGAGCCAGCAG
>JAEWYG010000013.1 GCA_023395755.1 Actinomycetes bacterium
CGCTACGGATGGTATCCTCATCGTGTTCAACCACGATAACCGTATTACCCAAATCCCGCAGGTGTTCCAAAGTAGCAATAAGACGTTCGTTGTCACGTTGATGCAGGCCAATGGAAGGCTCATCCAAGATATAGAGCACGCCCATAAGGCCCGCTCCGATCTGCGTAGCTAAGCGAATACGTTGAGCCTCACCTCCAGAAAGCGTCGCTGTCGCACGCTCAAGGGTTAAGTAGTCTAGACCAACATCAACTAAGAACTTTAAACGCGCTTTAATCTCTTTTACAATTGGGCCAGCAACAGACAAATCCTGGCCTTCAAAAACCAATCGATCAAAGTACGCCAACGAATCTGCCGCACTCATCTCGGTGACATCGAAGATAGAGGCATCTCCTACAGTCACCGCTAAAATTTCAGGCTTTAATCGCTTACCGCCACAAGTCTGACACGGTACTATGGCAAAATATTCAGACAGTTTTTCACGTTGATTGTCGCTCTGCGCCTCCTGGTAGCGACGCTGTACCGCCGCCAGAGCACCTTCCCATTCGATATACCAGTATGTCTCACGACCGTCTACGGTAACGTAATCTACGCGCACCTTCGTGTCGCCCAAACCATACAACAACGCATCCTGTGCCTTTTTTGGCATATCTTCCCACGGTGTGTCGGATGTTGTACCAACGTGGGCGGCAACAGCACGTAGTACCTGAGGATAGTAGTTCCCTGTTTTAAAAGGCGCAATAACACCAGTATCTAGCGTAAGCGACGGGTCAGGCACCACAAGCGAGCGATCTACCTCCTCGCGGCTACCAATGCCAAGACAGTCTGGACAAGCTCCGTAGGGAGCATTAAAGGAAAAATCACGTGGCTGCAGTTCGTCCATAGAATGGCCATGCTCAGGACATGCAAGAGCAAGCGAAAACAGGTGCTCTCCCTGACCAAGACCACCCGTGGCACCACTGGACTGACCGCCGCCCAAACCCTGCGCATTACCATCTGCATCAAGCACTTGAACCAGCACACGACCCTCAGCAAGCTTGCACGCTAGTTCCACACCTTCGGCAATACGACTAGTAGCACTTGCCTTGAGTTGCACACGATCCACCACTACATCGATAAAGTGTTTGATCTTTTTGTTGAGCGTAAGCGGCTCGCCATCGAGCTTTACAATCTCGCCATCAATGCGTACACGACTGAAACCCTCCTTTTGCAGGTCGGAGAATAGCTTGGTAAATTCACCCTTACGTCCTGCAACCACGGGGGCCATCAAGATAGCCTTAGCATCGGGCGCTAACGACAAAATATCATCAGTTACCTGATCGGTAGTCTGTTTTCGAATAACACGGCCGCATTCAGGGCAATGAGGCACCCCCACACGTGCGAACAATAAGCGCAGATAGTCATATATCTCGGTCGTGGTACCAACGGTGGAGCGGGGATTCTTACTGGTAGTTTTCTGATCGATGGATACCGCTGGCGAAAGACCATCAATGCTATCGAGATCGGGTTTGCTCATTTGTCCTAAAAACATACGAGCGTAGCTGGAAAGACTCTCCACGTAACGACGCTGCCCTTCGGCATACATTGTGTCGAAAGCAAGACTAGACTTTCCAGATCCGGAAAGCCCCGTAATAACTACCAGCTCGTCGCGCGGTATGGTAAGGTCGATGTCCTTGAGGTTGTGCTCGCGGGCACCCTTAATAACGATGGCGTTCTGTCCCATGTGCGTATACGCTCTTTCTTGATCATAATTACTGCATTGGCAAGCGCTCCCTATCATTCTCGAAGCGCAGATATGGTTACTGGAAAACTATCATTTCCGTGCAATCGTTCATTCTAGCGCAGCGCAAGCAAAGTAGGCGTAAAAACATTTGTTCGTATATAAGCATACAAAGTTTGATCACAATTTGTTCGATAAGGCTATAGGAGAGAAATCCTCTTCAAAAGTTGCATACCCAAATCACTAAAGGAGCTCCCGCCTTCTTAGTGTTTGCATAGGTGTAATCAAATACCCATCAAATGGCGCAGAGCTGCGAGGGGGTGCTTACCTAGCATACGAGGACCAGCGTAGCGCATAACCGCGCGAATTCGTTCACGATCTTCAGGGCGATAACAGTGATTTCCGCACTTCTCGCACGAGGTCTTATCTTTCATGTTTCTGCAACGCTCCGTGCGCAGCACGGCGTTAGAGTCGATTGCTAAGCACTCCGGACAAAGCGCCTCACCGCAATAGGCCCTCTCAGTACGCTCAGCATCGGTATGGTTATCAGCGCAATAAAGCGCCACCATCTGAGAGATAGTGCGCTTCTCGCGTAAGCGACGTCTGGCAATTTTAGGCGAATCTTCCATAGTTGCGCATGATAGCAAAAGTTAACCACGGCTAGCAATAAGGCTTTCCCCGAAAGACGGAAAACGGCATCGTCTTTCGGGGAAAGATTTCATGGCACACCTCACTTACGGTAGAAAAACCAGCATGCCACTACCCTACCGCAGGCAACAAAACAAGCAATGCTGCACTAACGCACCACATTACGTTAACCCAGTAGTTTTTTTCCAAGCGACGCGCGAACAATACCTTTACTAGCGAAGTATGCAACCAGCAGGTATGCTCCATATACAATACCGGCCAACACAGCTGTCATGAAAGCAGGCTCTACCACCGATACCCCCAGCTGAGCAAGCACCGCATTACTAATAATGCCCACAGCACATACGGTATGACACACCGCCAACACAAGCGGCACGAGAAAATACACGAGCACCTGTCTGCGTAGCGAGCGGAATATCATACGACGATCACAGCCTATCTCGGCAAGCACCTTGTAACGCTCTAGTGAGTCGCTGGTCTCAGAAAGCTGCTGAATAGCGAGGATGGCGGCGGTTGCGATAAGGAATACAAAACCTATATAGAGGGCAAGGTACGAAATCATCAAATTCATGCCACTTGACTGGACAATAACCTCCTCGGCCGTAAACGAAACTGTTACCGGCCAGGGTTTCGGACTAAACGACCACCCCGATGCCGAGACTCGCTGATCGGCAGGCGATACCTCAGCAAGCAGCTGAGCGAGCATCTTGTCGCCTTCAGGGCGAGGCATTTTATACATAAGGTTAAGATAACTCACGTCAGGAACAATGCCGGCAGTGCGCAAATCGGCAATAACCTCATCGGGTACGATAAGGATAGCCCCACTTGTAGCAAACGCAGCATCTTCCATTGGCTGCTTAAGTAAGTCTCCGGTAGCGCCGAGTACTCGTCCCGCTATCTCAACCGTCTCCCCTTTGCGTGCCAAAGCAACCGATAAACTGCGCATAGCTTCAAGCGTATTATTTACCGCATAAGTACCTGCACCAAGATTCACCGTAGGGCGGCCTGAGAGTTTAGCCACCGCATTGAATTGCGAAACACCCACAAGCGTGACGCCTCGGTCATGCAATGCTGCATTTTGCTTGTCGTTGCCGGTATTTTGACCGTAGCGATCCATAAGCTGACCATAAGATACGTCGGAACTCTGATAAACATCAATTTGTGCAAAACGATCTACCAATTGGCCCCACAAAGGGGATACCGATGCCAGTTTAGCGGCGATATTCCAGTTGTAAGTTTCAGCCTCGACCAGCACCGCAGCAGCTTTTGTATCGGCTATCTCTTGGTAAGCCCGATCCTCCGAACTCATACCTGCCAATGTCTCAGGATCATGGACACCGCCTGTATTCAGGTATACATTAGCCGAAAGAGTAGCATCGTAAACCGTACCGTCTTCAATATTGCCACTAAAAGCTCGCGCGAGACCCATACCCGTAGAAAAAACGGTAAGCGAGAAGAACAGCATGATACACACTACCGACAGCGACATAAACGCTATGTTTACCTTACTAGCAATCTGGCGCATAGTGAACATAGCGAGACCTTTGAAGTAGACACCGCGCGTGCGCTCCACCAACGCAAGCGCAAAACCCGCAATCGACCAGAAGAACAGGAAGGTGCCCACAACCATAAGTGCAGTAGCCTTCCAGAAACCCTCATCAAATTGTAAAAGACCATTATCAACAAGCGTAACGTATGCCCAAGCTATTACTCCCAGGGCTGCAATGAACGAAACGAGGCTAATCCACGGGTTTTGCACGCGATAACGTGCGTTCCTTGCGCGAGCGGATAAAAGATCGATTAGCTTATAACGGCGTATAGACAACGTATTAAACAATGCGGTCACGACAAAAATAAGCGCAAAGCACGCAAGCGTCATCAAAAACGCGTCAAACGAAAATATGAAACGGTACTGAGTCATCTGGATGTTAAACAAACCCGCTGTTACAAACGATAGTCCTTGCGACAGCACAAAACCCAAAACCAATCCCACAACAAGCGATACGAGCCCAACCGTCACCGTCTCAACAAGCACAATAAACGACACACTGGCAGGGTTCATTCCCAGTATAAGATAGGTTCCAAACTCCTTTTTGCGGCGACGAATGAGAAAACCATTCGCATACAGCACCAAGAATCCCAGTACGCAGGCAATAAGTATGCTAAACATCCCCAAAAACTGCCCCGTCATCTCAAACACACTCGCCGAAGCAGAGCCCTCAAGGTCGAAAAGAATGGACTGACTGGTTACTGAATTGAATGCATAAAACACCGCGACGCCAAACACAAGCGTAACGAAATAGATACTGTAATCTTTCACCGAACGTTTAATATTCCGAAGAGCAAGTTTAGCGAGCATCAGCCACGTCACCGCCCAGGAACGCAACAACCTCCATGATGCGATTAAAAAAGTCTTTGCGTGAGGTATCTCCTTTGCGAATCTCGTTAAACAAAGCACCGTCTTTAATAAATAAGATACGACTTGCGAACGACGCAGCATACGAGTCATGCGTCACCATCATAATAGTTGCGCCAAGCGATATATTCATCATCGAAAGCGTCTCCAACATAACGGTTGCCGAACGAGAATCAAGTGCGCCGGTTGGTTCGTCGGCCAGCACAAGCTTCGGATCTGCCACGATAGCACGCGACGCGGCAATACGCTGTTTTTGACCACCCGACATCTGATAGGGATACTTCCCCAACACCTCAGATACACCCAGCGTACGGGCAACAGCTTCAACCTTCGGCTTTACCTGATTCGTCGGTTCACCTTTCACGGTAAGCGCAAGTGCAATATTCTCAAAACCGGTAAGAGTATCCAGTAGATTTGAATCTTGAAAGATAAAACCCAGATCGTCTCGGCGAAACTTCGCAAGCCCTCGGCTGCGCAGACCTGTAATATCTCGGCCGTCCACCATAATGTGACCGCTGGTTACGGTATCAATAGTGGCAACACAGTTCAGTAACGTGGTCTTACCGGAACCCGATGGCCCCATAAGGCCCACGAATTCACCTGGTAACACATCGAAACTCACATCGCAAAGCGCCTTGGTTACAGAATCTTTGTTACCGTACACCTTTTCTATTTGACGTACCGACAAGATGGGACGATCATTTACCTGTGCGGGGTAAGCGACAGGGATAGCCGCAGGGGTTGCATATACTTCGGTCATGACATTCTCCTTTTCTTCAGGTCCGCTACGATACTACGGACTTGCACACACGAACGCCATCGAAGCAGCTTACTGTAACCTTACGTTTTCGCAAGGAAGGAACAATACGGCATAGCAAGACACATCAAAAGCGATAGCTTAAACCTGAGTTCATTGGGTACAGAGAAGTTTCCAAGCTTATGGCTGAATATCAAGACGATGGCGATCGTGGGGAAACGTGAGCATAACCCGGGTTCCTGCACCTTCCTCCGAAGCTAAAGCTACCCCAAGGCCCATTTTTTTACACAGCGTAGCCACAAGATAAAGCCCCATACCGGTAGCCGAACCCTGCTTTCGTCCGTTTTGCCCGGTAAAACCTCGGTCGAATACCCGTGGCACATTAGCGGCAGGAATTCCCGGACCGTCATCGGCTATCTCAAGAATCGTACCGGTCGAGCTTGAATGCATGCCTTCCACATTAATCGAAAAGTGCACGCATTGCGCCCCATACTTCGCAGCATTGACAAGTATCTGACCCAAGATAAAGGCAAGCCATGAGGAATCGGCAAACACCGTAACATTTTCAGCTATTACAACAACGGGAGTGGTTCCTTGCTCAATAAGATAACGCGCATTTTTCTTGCAAGCAGTACGTACAACCTCAGCAAGAACAACCTGGCGGATAGCGTAATCTCGCGCAAGCGAAGCGGAGCGAGCATAAAAAAGTGCCTGTTCAACATAAGACTCAATGCGACCAAGCTCCCCTTTGAGCTTAGTCGCATCAAAACCATGCAGCGTAGCAACCATAAGATGAGCTGCCGCAATGGGTGTCTTTATCTCATGTATCCACAGTTCGATATATTCGCGGTACTCTTCAGCTTGTCGACGATAAAACATTACATCGTCGGCTGCAACCTTACCTACAGCCTCAAGGGCTTCATGCGTGAGCTTCCCCTCAAGGAAGTCGGGCTCCTCCAGAAGCTCTGCAGCGTAATACGTCCGCTCAAGGTTCTCTACAATATGTCCGAGCTCATCATAAAAGCGTCGTCGGCGAACATATTCAATGCCAAGTGCCACCGCACCACAAGATGCAATAAAGCACGGTACCAGCACAGCCGCATCCCTACCAACACCAAGTACCACAAGCATGCCACCTACAACAACACAGCAGAACATACCGATTAAAATATTCGCAAAACGATCGCGCAAGTAGGTCGGCAAATTCATTAGACAAGATACCCTTGCCCACGACGCGTAATAAGAAAGTTGTCAGGCACCCCAATAGAAGCGAGGCTCTTGCGCAAACGATTAATATTTACGGTAAGTGTGTTGTCGTCGATGAAAGCGTCTGACTGCCACAACTCCATCATGAGTTCCTGGCGAGCAACAATGGTGTCCTGATTTTCCATAAGCAGATGCAAAATACGCAATTCGTTACGTGTTAACTCCATCGAACGTTCACCGTACTTCGCCAAGCCCTTTGATACATCCAAGACAAGGCCTTTGCAAGACAAACACGACACCGGTTCCGGACGAGCAGCACGGCGCAATACCGATTGGATACGCGCCAACAAAACGGCAGGATTATAAGGCTTTGTCACGTAATCGTCTGCGCCAAGATTCATGCTCATAACCTCATCAAACTCATTGTCTGAGGAGGTGAGCATGATAATAGGCACATCACTTGAGCGACGCAAATCGCGACATATAGCGTGTCCCCCATCACCAGGCAACTTTAAATCAAGAATAACACAGTCAGGATCTGCATCTCGTACTTCATCCGCAATACAATCAAAAGCTGTACTAGCAAGAGCAGTATGCCCCTGCAGTTCCAGCAGACGCATAAGTTCTTCACGCAAGGGTGCATCGTCTTCCACGACGAATAGAGAGGCCACAGATTCCTCCTCCGACTCCGACACTCAGGCACCGGAATTACTTCGAGTTTACGGTTCAGTAACCATGGTAGGATAAACCAACACTGCACAACGCGCGTCGTAACCTTATCGTCATGAAACCATGCAAAGTCTTAAAGCGATGCATAAGTTGATAGTATAAACAGATCAAGGCTAATCATGTTTCGTATACGTACTCGGCATGAGGGGGCACCCCGGCTTAGGGCTCTTGAAATAACGAACAATAAAACTAATCCCTGCAACCATCAGCGCAATACCCAACCCCGTATAAAAAAATGCAATAAACCAATCGGGCACTAAGCCTGACATACGCAACGCAACACCACCGCCCATCATGATTGCCATCATAAGGTAACCCTTCTTGTCAAAAAACTTCAAAATGAAAGTTTTACCTTCTTGGTAACCGCGAATACGATCGGAATGCTTGCCTACCATCTTCGTAAAAATACCCACATGAAATAACACAAAGATGACGATAGTACCCACCAACAGCGCCCAGATAATCCAACCCCAGTCGTTTCGATAAGCCGTTAGCCCAATATTAGCAATATTTGCACCCGCTATAGTCCATACAATGCCAACGACCAACAACAATTTCTCAGTAGCAATCTTAAACATAAAGATCACCTTTCTCCGGCAAACACAGCCGTCTCCGCTTGCCCCTGTGGGACAGCGTGAGATTTTGAAGGCTCGTACAAGGCTGCCCGAAGCAAGGCAACAAGCACCTCGCTCTCATCCTCGCTTGCACACAAACTAGCTATGAGACTATCTCGAACAAAACTCGCCAACTGTTCGGCCGACAAGCCCAATCGTGATAGGTCGGCCGCATCATCGGTCAAAAGTACAGCAAGCAGCCCATCGCGCATATGATCGAGTGCTTGAGACTCGCGCATCTTTC
>JAEWYG010000040.1 GCA_023395755.1 Actinomycetes bacterium
TCGTAGGTGTCTGCATTAACGCGCACAATCTCGCCCGGGCCGAGTTCATATTCGTCGTCGTAGTCGAGTTTGTGATAGGCAAACGATTCGAAAGAGATGCAGTGGCCTTCATCGTTCTTGCCCACAAGAACCGGTAGACGACCCATCTTGTCGCGCGCTGCAATAATTTGCCCGTCATCAGTCATAATAAGCAACGTAAGTGAGCCATCAATGACGTCTTGAGCGAACTTGATGCCTTCAACAAAGTTATCTTTTTGATTAATCAGTGCCGCTACTAGCTCTGTGGTGTTCACGGCCCCCGAGCTCATTGCCATGAACTGTCGACCGCCGTTACAGAAATGAGATTCCACCAGTTGTTCGGCATTGTTGATGGCGCCCACGGTGGTAATGCCAAACGTGCCAAGGTGCGAGCGTACGAGTAGTGGCTGTGGGTCGGTGTCGCTAATACAGCCGATGCCGCTACATCCGCGGAAGCCAGGTAGGTCGTCTTCGAAACGCGTGCGGAACGGTGTGTTCTCGATCGAGTGGATCTCGCGTTGGAAGCCGTCGTTTGCATCGTGGAAAATCATGCCAGCGCGTCGCGTTCC
Source organism: Actinomycetes bacterium (assembly GCA_023395755.1). GTDB lineage: Bacteria > Actinomycetota > Coriobacteriia > Coriobacteriales > Eggerthellaceae > Gordonibacter. The sequence continues at coordinate 588 of JAEWYG010000040.1, forward strand.
TAAATGTGAGTGGTAATCCACACCAAAGAACACATCAAGCACCACATCGCGATGAGATGCTGCTCCGAAGAATCCGCCCATTACTTGCCTTTCGCCTTGCCGGTCGTTTTTCGCAATCAACAAAGGTATTAGTATAAGACTAAGAAGAAGCTGTTTGGCGCGTGCCGTGGGAGGATTCGGGGTTTCTGCACGAAGGAAGCGGTTTGCGGTCGTTGAATACGCGCGCTGTATTGAATACCACCGTCGCGTTGCTTTGTTTGTACCATAAACTCACGTTAAGAGTGGTGTTTAAAGTATCGCTGCGGCAAGCGAGAGGGTAGTGAACAGAACTCCAAACCCAAAAGCTGAAATGCGTTCGCGTTTGGTTAGATTGAAAGCGATGCCTCGCGCGTTTCGGCAGAAATTTCTAACCGTTAGGGCTTGAGTTTGGGAGCTTGATTGTAGGGGGATCGCTCGTGCATGAAGAGGATGCTGTCGACCATTACGTAGCCCTCCCGCGAGTACGATGATTTCTGCCCGTAGATTGTGAGGGCAGGCAGGAGAATCCTCATGGGGGCAGGAAGGAAGAAGGGGCTTCGTGGCGTGGGATTGCGTTGCGAAGGCAGTACTGCTCATGGGCTCTCCTTTGGTTGTGGTTTCTGCTTTCGTATTGCAGCATATCTGTTTGCCGAATTAGCATGTGTACCAAAAGAGGGACATTAACGGACTAAGCCACCAGTGAGTGCGTAGTGGTCGATCATTTTAATTATGGTAGCAAGGAAGGTGTCTGGTGTTGTTGGGGAAGGAGTGCAAAACCAGAAGCCGACAATCTTGTCGACTTCTGGTTAAGGGATAGCTTTTTCTGCTTGCTTTACCGAGATACTAAAAATGGACACTCGTAAATTTGCAGAGAAATATGGTGAGGCTTTGTGAGGAAAACGGGTTAGACGAGCTTGCCCTTGCAGTGGTCAATCATGTGCTGGATAATTTGTGCGGTCCAGCCGGTGAATTCTTTTTTACGCGGCTGCAGCGTGCCGTCTGTTAACTCTTCAAAGGATACTTTGATACGATCGTAGCGTGTTACTTTTGATTCTGCTTCCAGCGACAAGCAACCTTCGACGGCCTTGAAGGCACCTAGCGCTTGCAGCATTCGGGGATTGTACATGACGTGCGGTTGGTCGTTGTCATCCAAATAGGCGATAACGCATTTCGGGGAACCAATTTGGTTGGCTGCGAGGCAAGCGGCGCCTTCCAAGGAAGTGAGCGTTTCCAGTAGATCCTGGGCCACCGAAGCATCTTCTGCGGTGGCTATTTCGCAGGGTTGCGAGAGAGTAGCTTCGTCTTTCACCAGTTCCTTGATCATGGTTCCTCCGTTAGAGTAGGTTGCGTTCTTGTTTTAACAACCGCATTTATGGTTGACAGTGTCGGTTTAATTCCGGATGAATTCTACCATGAATAAAGGTTGTAGCTGCACAAAGCATCACGTGTCTAAGAGGAGGCGCAATTTTTAAGCTGGTTCTATTTTCGATTGGTAGTCCGCTTAGTAGAGCACCTTTTCCGGGTGCTGGAAGTAGGCTTCTAGCTTTTTGAAGAACGCTACCAAGTCCATACCGTCGGCGAATGCGTGATGGACGCTAAGGGCAACGGGTAGCACATCGAGTCCTTCTCGTTTGCGAGGTGTGCCAACGATTACGGTTGGAATTAGCATATGTTTATGAATGGAAGTCATTTCGCAGTCGTCGAAGGGATAAGGTATGTGCGAAGCTAAAAGGCAGGGGTGCCCATCGGCAAACATGTTTTCACTTTTGCCACTACGGATGCTGTCGATTGCCGCCGTGATACGCTGATAGCTTGTTTCAAATGCGGGATCAAGATGAACAAGGGTGTTTATGGGAATGCCCTCACGGTTCAAAACCGGAAAGCTCAGGTCAAGTTCGCGAAATAAAACGGCTTCTCGTGGGCTATCTTCCCCTGAATGATGTACGGCAGAGATCCGTAGTGCTTCTACTTCGTTAGCGCAGCGCCACAGCAGATACAAGATGGTTGAGAAGCGCCTGAGATGGTGAGTGGCCAGAAAGCGAGACATTTCCTCGAATGGTACGGAGGCGTTCAGATGAACTTGCGTTCCTGTTTTCATGAAGAAGTCGAATGATTCTTGCCGATTCCAATGAGCGGGATCGATGAGATCGTATGCAGTTTTGTCTTGTGGGATAAGGGGAAGTGCGGTGGGCATGGTGTCTCCTTGTTTGCTAACGCGGCGCAGCGAGCAACAGATAAGTGCTCTGAAAATGGAATGTTGCAAGTTTAGCATTGTTTTATATACACTACGCCCGTTGCATTTTTGATAGGGTGAAGGAGTCTGCTTGTCTCACATACGTAAACCAAAGCTTATTGAAAGCCGTTTAAGAAATCATGCTGCCTTCGTTGCTGCCGATCCGTGCGCATGTGCTGGTCATTGGAGGGAGCTGCGTGAAGGCGTTGAAGAGCTCCAGGTAGATCTTGGTTGCGGGAAAGGCATCTGGACCACGCGTGCGGCATATGCGAATTCAAGCGCGCTTATGGTTGGCATTGATATCGAGCCCATGTGTGTGTCGTTTGCTGCCGAGCGCGCGGCAATTGGCGGCGTTGAGGCGTCGGGACAGTCCGCTTCTGCCGATTCAGGATTTACGCCTGCCTACAACACGGTGTTTTCCGTTGGCTCGGCAGCCGATCTTGTTGATTTTTTTGCACCGGGCGAAATTGACGTTCTTCACCTGAATTTTCCTACGCCCTTTCCGCGTAAAAAGGAAACATTGAAGCGCGTTACCTGTATTGATCGACTTCTGGAATATCGCAACCTCCTTGGTGAAGGGGGAGAGGTGCGGCTGAAGACGGATCATCAGCCTTTGTTTGATTACACCATCGAGCAGCTTGTTTGTGCTGGGTACGACATAACGTGGCAGACGCGTGATCTACTTGGCGATGATGCGAGGGCTGAGGGAGCTGCGTCGAGTGATTTGTTGCAGAGTGGGTATGAAGAGCGATTGGTTGCTGCAGGAGCCTATGTTCATGCAGCGCATGCTGTTGTGGGAAATGCGTCGGAAACATCTGATGGCGGCGAATTGGTGAGCCTGTATGAGTATCTGCCCGATGATTTAGAGAGCATAAGCTATGTTCCTCTTGGTATGGAGGATGCCCTGTTCAACATGAAGAACCGCCGTCGCAATCGGGGGGAAGTATCACCGATGCGCTCTCGTAGCTAGCTGGAAGAGCGTTTTTGGTTCGCCTTCACCTATGCTGTTGAAGCGCGTTGCGAGCTTATGTCGGGTGTGAAAACGAAGCTATAGACGCGCTGTCGATCAGACTTCAATGTACGGCCGCGCGTCGCAGGTTAAATAGAAGGGCTTGCTTTAACGGTTATGTGTTATGCGCAATTGACCGTCGGCGCAACGAACCTGCAAAATTTCCTTCGCAAGCCGGTGATGTTTGTCGAAGTCGAGCGGGGTTAGCCCCTCAATTATTTCGGTTTGAAGAGCGTTTCTCATGGCAAGAGAACAACTTCGCAATACGTTGTATCCCTTGCTGGTCATTTCTATGACAACAGACCTTCGGTCAAGGGGGTCGCGGCTGCGTTTTATGAGCTCCCTTTTTAGGAGTTCGTTTTGGGTAGAAGCTATCATGTTTGCTTTTACTGCTAAAATTCGCCCTAAGTCACCCGGATGAGCTCCTCCGGGGTATTCCATAAGTTCAAGAAGTAGACGATAGGCAGTCATGCTAAGTCCTTCATCTCTGGTGACATGATGCATGAGTGCGGCGGTTTGCAGGATTTCATCGCAAAGCGCTGTGTTGACGTTTCCTGCTTGGCTAGAGCTCCCAAACAATTTATTTTGTTTGGCTACGTTAAGCGTGCAAATTGAAGCGTATCGCCTGAGGTCAAGAGGAAAATCGTCACGAATATCTTCAAGGAGAGGGCGAAGTTTTCCGTCAACATGGCTGGTTTGATGTGCCCCCCATTCGGTCATAAAAACGCACACCCCTCTTTTGTCTCGAGAACTGTCTGCTCGAATGACCGCCCCTTCATCTTCAAGTTGTGCGACGGCACCGGTTACTGCGCTTGCGCCCATATCGAGCATTTCTGCAAGTTGTCCTATGCGGAGGGTGTGATCGTATGCGTTTATGCGAATGAGAATACGATATTGCGTAGGGGTGAGACCGCCCGTAAGAATTGTTTGTTCGATCATCCGAGAGTACATAACGGTTATGGCAAGGTATTCGGCGTGGTGAAAACAATCATCGAAAGATAACTTCACGGCAGTCGAGTGTAGCTGCATAAATACCCCTTCCCTTTGCCAATCAACGCTATTGTAGGTTTCGACTGGATGGTTTTAAAGCCCCATCTTTTTTTGAAGTGGTTTCGCGCAGTTGTTTTCGCAGGTCATTTATTCATTGAGTGAACTATTTGCCGAACGATGAATTGGTTTATTGCCTTGTTATTATGCCCGGTTTATTTTGTCACTCAAGGTGGTTTAAAGACCTCGAAGAGGGGGAGTGCTATGCCTGAAGAAAGCTATGTCTACACCGCATGTCCAGGGTGGGGCGACCACGAATTCTGCGCACTTAAAACTATTGTGAAAGAAGGGAAGATTGTTCGAACTGAGCCTGTTCAATATACGGGTGCGGAAGCCTGCGAAGGGCACATCTGTCAGAAGGGAATTGTGGCTTGTCGACAGCCTTATAACCCCAGGCGTCTTTCTCATCCGCTTAAACGTATCGGTGAGCGCGGCGAAGGAAAATGGCAGGAAATATCCTGGGATCAGGCTCTTGACGAGATAGCTGAAAAACTTGTACAACAGCGAGACGAATTTGGTCCAGAGAGCTTGGCAATTTGGAGTGTAACTGCAAGTGTTCCACCTTCGCAGGGCTTGGGAACTATTTTGGGCTCTCGTTTTACGACTGTGTACGGAGCAACAAATCCTATATCGGGGTATGGCTTGGACAATGGGCCGTTTTATGCTGCTTGGTACGATATGGGCGATTTTTATAAATATATGACCACAGATCCGGTTTGTTTTGATAGCTCTAACTATGTGATTGTATGGGGGGCGAATCCTATTGAAAACCAACAGCGCATGGCTAAGCATATTGTTGAGGCTCAAAGTAGGGGTGCAAAGATAGTAGATATTGGGTTGTTGTTTGATGGCACGGCCGCAAAGGCGGATTGGTTTATTCCTGTTAAACCAGGCAGTGATACCAAGTTGGCTCTTTCCATGGCATCTCTTATTGTCTCGTGGGGTTGTTACCAAGAAGGCTTTTTGCGCGAGCATACCGTTGCGCCCTTGCTCGTGGATGTTGAAACAGGAATGATGGCGCGCGACGAAGAAGGGAGTTATTTAGCTATTGATTCGGCAGCAGGGGCTGTCGTGCCTGTTCTTCCGGCTGAGGAAATTACGTTTGAGAGTGCTCTTGAAGGGGAGTACGTGTACGAAGGGAAACTATGTAAGCCAGCTTTTCAATTGCTGAAAGAGCACCTGAGTAGCTATACTCCTGCGCGCCAAGAAGCAATAACGGGGGTTTCGGAAGACGATCTGGTTAAGTTGACGCGTGAGTACGTTGATGCAAAAGCTGCCTATCTTATTGGGGCGTTGGGGCTCCGCTATCAAAATCAGGGTCAAGCCTACCGTGCTTTCTATCTTTTGGGAATGCTGACGGGAAATCTTGGTATACCGGGTGGTGGCGTAACGAGTGAGATGTTACCTGCAGGGTGGCCGTTGATTTTTAACGATCAAGAAATCGTTCATCCTTTGGGTATTGAAAACAGTCGGGCGAAAAATATCCGCCAAGCAGATTTTTATGAACGGATTGCCGATGGAACGTCTCCGGTAAAATCGCTACTAGTGGTGGCTGGGAATCCTGTCCACAATTGCCCCAACAGAGGGCGATGGATAGACGAGGTGTTCCCGAAGCTCGATCTGATTGTTGACTTCGATATTTGGATGACCGATACGGGAGAGTATGCCGATTACGTTTTGCCTGACTGTATGCCCTTCGAGCGCACTGAACTTATTTTGTCGGCATCGTATAACCACATAGTATTGCAAGAGCCCGCAATCCCACCGCAGGGAGACTGTCGCGATGCTACCTTCCTCTTCAGTGAGCTGGCTGAACGATTGGGGATTGGTGAGTATTTTGATAAGACGGCGGAGGAGTGGTGCGAGTTTCGTCTTCAAACGGAGTGGCCCTTTATCAAAAATATTGATCCTCCTTTAACGTGGGAGCGCCTGAAGAAAGAAAAGATGATAAGGGCTGCCGTGCCACCTGTTCCGTGGAATCCGTTTTGGGGGATGGAGTTTAATACCCCCTCGGGACGCTTGGAGTTCTATTCAGAACGCCTTGTTGAGGTGGGTGTCCCCTTTGCCTCAAGTCGGCCGCCTATGGAGGTTCCTTATGCGGGCCAGGTGGGGAAATACGGACATCGCTACCAGTTCTTTAGTGGTAGGCAGCGTTTTTTCATGCAGTCAATGTATACCGATGATCCTTTGATGGTTGAGCTTTCAGGTGGGCAACCGACAGCTCGCTTGAACCCTGTTGACGCAAAAAAGGAAGGCGTGCTTGATGGAGATACCCTGGAGTGCTTCAACGAGCGCGGACATGTGGTGTGTCAGGTAAGGTTGGATGAGGCTATTCCTCCGGGAACGGTGCAGGTTTGGTTTGGCTGGCGTCACAACCAGTTTGAAGAGGGAATGTACTCAGAGTTGTTGGTTCCTTTGGGTTCGCGCGAAACTCTTGATGAAATAGCTGATAGCTGGTGGAATGATGTGGTTTCTAAGGTGCCACAGCAACCTCCTTTAGGTGGTGGCATCGACGGTATGGCGGGCGCCTGGGATACCATTTGGGACTGTGCCTGTTCGGTTCGAAGGGTAGAGTTGGGAAGGGAGGCATGCGATGAATAACGCGATTCTGGTTAACTTGCAGCGCTGCACGGGATGCTGGACGTGCTCTTTGGCATGCAAGATGGGCAACAATCTTCCCGACGATACCTGGAGGCAAATTGTTCGGACACTTGGAAGCGGAGAAGGGATTGATAAGCCGGCTGGTACATGGCCTGATTTACACTTGGAATGGCAACCGGTATGGTTAAAGGGATGCACGATGTGTCAACGTCGTACCCAAGAAGGGGAGTTGCCCTTCTGTGTGATGGACTGTCCAAACAGGGCTCTTACATTTGGGGATATCGAGGATCAAGAAAGCGAAATCTTCCAACAAAAAGAGGAACTGCGCAAGCAAGGTTTTCGCATCTTTGATTTGCCTTGTTATGAAGCTACCCGCCCGGGCATTATATATGCAAGAAAGTAAATAAAAAGCTGGGGGCTGCCGCTTTTAAGGGCAACCCCCAGCAACCGATTGTGGCGCTTTGGGGTGGACGGTAGTTTGCTCTTTATTCGACGCTGATCCGCGAGAGACCGCGCTCCCATGATCTCAGAACGAACTGTGTGAAAGCTTGTGGATCAGCGATTACCGGAGCGTTGATAATTGCGCAGGGCGCATCGGGCTCAGCGCGTTCGAGGTATCCGAGACCGAGCAGTTCCTTATTGAGCGTTACGGGTAATTCGCACGTGCGGAAAAGTTCGGGATGAGTGAGTGCTGCGGCGGCGACTACATCCCAACAAGCAAAGCCATTCCAGTCGTACCATGAGGCCATCGTCTCGAACCAGGGCTTACAGGTGTGCGTGAGCCAGGAATCGGCACCAAACGCGTCTGTAAAATCTTTGCGGGTAAAGAACGCGTCGAGGCATGTCTGCGCCGTCGCGACCGTGATTGAACATCCAGATCGCAGCAGGCTTTCTGTGGCTAATGGATCGCAGGTTAGGTTCAATTCGTTCATGATGCGACCGTTGATAACTAAGCTGCGCTCAATGCCACCCATGATAAAAACGCTGCGCACATCGCGGAAAAAGCTCGGAGACACAAGAGATGCACCGTGCAGATTCGTTAGCGAGCCGGTGGCGAGTATGGTGATCTCGCCGGGGTGGGCTGCAGCCTGTTCAGCAAGATAGCGTGCGGCATCGCTTACCGGCTTGTCTGGATTAGCTGCTCCTCGGTAAACGGGCAGATTGAGCTTCCATTCATTCAGCATACGTAGTGTGTTGTCGTGTACGATATCTATCGACGAATTGCCATAAGACGTGCAAAGGCCCAACACGTCGACATCGGTGCAGCCCAAAAGATGGAGTAGCGCCAAACCGTCGTCCACGTCACAATCGGGAACGCCCATGGTGTTGTCAAAATCGAGAATTACGGTATGCGGCACGGCTCTGCTCCCGACTGTTTGATATAGTCTAATAGTTGTCAAACGATACCATGGTATGCGGCCGCTGGCAAGCGGGGCGCGGTGATGGCGAGAAAGGAGCTGCGGCTATGGCAAGTGATGGCTTGTTGATGGCGAAAACATACCTGCAGCGGTCGAATAGCCTGCGCGAGGCGCTTGGCATCGCGCAGGTGGCGCAACTCGAGCCGTGTCCGCTCGGTCAAGGCGAACATAATGCGAACTTCACGTTTAAGCATCCGGAATCGGGAGAAGTTCTCGTGTTGCGCATTAACTATGCAAGCCAGATGAACCTCGAGCATCAGATAGAGTACGAGGCTTCTGCTTTGCGTGTTCTCGAGTTAAGTACACGCACGCCGCATCTCCTTTTTGTTGATGGCTCGAAGCGTATTGTCGATCATGGCGTTCTCGTTATGGAACACCGCCGCGGCTCCCACCTTGATTTCGACAGGCCTGGTGATATAGATGAGGCAGCATGCATCCTTGCCGATATCCACGCCGTCGTGCCTGATGAAGCGCCGTTGTGTCCGCTGATCGATCCGGAAGATGCGCTGTGCGATCTCTGCGAAGAAAACAGGCGCATGTTCGAGGCGTACTGCGCGAGCCCGCTGGTCGACGTAGCTCTTGCGCGGCGCATTGAGGGGTTCTTTTCCGTTGCTGAACCGCTAGCAACGCGAATGCAGACCCCGCTCGGTCGGCACGTGCTCAATACCGAGGCCGTTCCGTCGCATTTCCTCATTCCCGATGATGGGACACCGGGTAGTATGGTGGATTGGGAGAAGCCTATCATTGGCGATGTCGCACGAGACATTGCATACTTTACGGCGCCGACGACGACCATATGGGATACAGATTTCCTGTTCGACGCTGCCGGCCGGAAAGCTTTTGTGGAGCGGTATTGGCGTGCGGTGGATGGGCGATTTTCGTGCTCCGGATTCGACGAGCGCTTCGACGCCTACCTAAAGATGAACTGCCTGCGTGGTATGACGTGGAGCATGCTTGCGTGGACGGAATACCACGATCCGGCGCGCCCGCTGCAAAACGAGAAGACGCGTGAGAAACTTGAGGTGTACTTATCCGAGTCGTTCATCGACCTACTCGCGCGCGACATTTTTGGCATCGCGTGAGGCTTTTTACGGCCTTGAGCCGGTGATGTTGCAGTACTCGATGCCGGAGTATCGGGTAATTCGGCATCGAGTACTGCTTCTTACGTTTGCCCGTTTCTCATCGGACCTGCTTAGACGCGGGGGAACACGAAGCAGTGTTGGGGGTTGACATGCGCGGTGACGCGCGTTCTTGGTTTAGGTAGATTCGCAACAGGCGCGGTGAGTGTCTGATTATCGATGTCGATGCGGGCAAGATACGCTTCACCCGCATATACGCCACATCGCACGACGAGAGGGCCGTCTTCCTCCTCTTCGAGGGTTACCCCGGCGTTGCGCACGATGGCGATCGCGGAACCATTGGGTGTGTGGGCGGCGGGAATGCGCAGGCCGTTCGCAATAAATACGCCGTTCTCAACCGTTCCCTCGATCTGTGAACAGGCGCCCGTGCACTGGGCGATTTCGGCGCTTGCGGGCGTTTCATAAAGTTGCTGCGGTGTGCCCACTTGTATCAAATGTCCCAATGATAGATACGCAATGCGGTCGGACATACGCAGCGCCTCGCCTGCGTCATGCGTTACCATGATGCAGGTTATGCCCGATGCCCGATGCAACTTTAGTACGAGTGAGCGCATGTCGTCGCGCAGCTGCTCGTCGAGTCCGGCGAATGGTTCGTCGAGCAACAGCGCCGCTGGGTTGCTGGCTAGAGCCCTGGCGAGCGCGACGCGCTGCTGTTGGCCGCCCGACAGCTGAGAGGGTGTGCGATCACCTAAACCAGCGAGCCCCACTTCGGCGAGAAGCGTATCGGCGTGTTCTTGGCGCTCGCGTCGCCCGATGTGTGCCATACGCGCAGGAAACGCCACATTGTCACGTGCGTTCATGTTGGGAAATAAGCGGATATCCTGAAACACCATGGCACATCGACGGCGGTGACATGCCGTTTCGTCGACGCACGCTCCGTCGAACGCGACCGTGCCGCGACTTTGTATCGTAATGCCAGCGATTATCTTGAGTAGTGTCGACTTTCCCGCGCCGCTTTCTCCTAGTAGTGACAAGAACTCGCCCGCATGTATGTCGAGCGTTATGCCATCAAGGACGGTTTTGCCGGCAATATCGAGTCCCAAGTCGGTGACGGACAGGTTCATAATCAAGGCTCCTTTATGCTACGAACCGAAATAATCTTGGCCCTCGGCGCGGTACCAGCGGCGCAATACCAATTGCATGAGGGCGAAGACTGCAAGAGTGACCAGTAAGAACACCATTCCGTAGGCGCTTGCGACCGTTCTGTCGCCGCTTGCTAGGTAGGGGAACATATCGAGGATGAACGTGCGCACGGCACCTCCACCAATGAGTAACGTGAGGAAGTACTGTGAAAACGACACGATGTAGGTCATCGTGAGCGCCGAGACGATGCCCGGCGCCAGACGGGGAAGTGTTATGTGCAATGCCGCCTGCGCAGGCGTTACGCCAAGTGTTTGCGCTGCTTGCGGCAGTCTTGTGCCTGCTGCCCGCGCCACGTCGGTCATGATGACAATGGCGTAGGGTAGCGCAATGATGCAGTGGGCGAGCGTCACGCCCACGACTCCGCGAGCGAGACCAAGCTTAATAAATGCAACCTGTACACCCATGCCAAACACCGTTGAGGGTATGAGGAACGGCAATGCGCTGGCAAACTGAAAGACGCGCCGTCCGCGAAAGCGGAAGTTCGCGAGGGCGTAGGCGGCCAGCGACGCGATCGCCGTCGACAGAACAGCGCACGCGATGGCAATGCCGATGCTTGTGGCGAGCACTTCGGGCGTGTGTTGGCTCGGACGCGCTATTTCTGCGAAGCCCTTGTCCGACAGTACGGAGGGCAGAAGGTCGGGCGCGGGCCATGACGCCGAAACCGACCAGACCACCAGCACGGAAAATGGTACGAGCACGACGAGAAGGTGTAGTGCGATGAAAGCGCGCGAAGGCAGGTGGAGCCGTCCTTGTTGTCGCGGACGCGTTTGCACTCTAGCCGCGCATTTCATGGCTGTCCTCCTCCCTCAGTACGATGGCGAAGTAAACGATGGCCAACACGCAGCAAATGGCGGCTGCCACACCGTTTAGGGCCATGGCGTAGCAGCGGTTGATGATGTCAGGATCGGTGAATTCGATGTAGGCAAGAACAGGTAGGGCTTTGGGTAGCGTCGGCCCTAGCAAGAATGGTACTTCGTATGAGCCAAAGGCGAAGGCAAACACGATGAGGAACGCTTTGGTTATCGCGCCGCGAGAAAGCGGCAGCACAACCGAGAAGAACGTGCGGGCGGGCGAGGCCCCGAGGGTTGCGGCGGCTTCGCTCAGCTTGTCGGAGATGCCGGACATGATGGTGACGGTGGAAAACGCGATGAATGGAATCTCCTTCCACAGGTACACCAGTATAATGCCCCAGCCCGACGTGGCGCCGACCACGGTAGGGAAGTCGGTGGTTGATCCGAGCAGACCGAGCGAGAACAGCCAGCGCGCGACGAGGCCTGATCCGGCGAACAGTGAAATGACACAGGTCGCGATGAGGGCATGCGCACTCATGAGCGGAATCTGGATGCCGACAAGCTGGACGGCGCGTCCCGAACGCGCGCGGGTGAGCGCCCATGCAAGTGCGACACCGCCCACGGTTGCAAGTGCGGCCGATGTGAGTGCCAGATAGAGGCTATAGGCGATCGATGATGAGAGGTCGGGGCGCGAGAGCGCTTCGGCGTAGTATTCGATCGTGGGTGTCGTGCGGCCGAGGAATGGCATGATGCCAAATCCCTGGAGTACGCCATTGACAACGCCGTAGACGAACAAGGCGAGCAGGACGCACGCCGGCGTTATGAGCAGGTAGGGTAGCAGCGCCCGCCTTGTTCGTCTTTTCAGCATGCTATTTTCCTACTACCTCGTTGAGCCACAGTTTCTCAATGACAGGGATGGCTGGACCAGAGGCCTCGGTAATGCGATGGGCAAGCAGTTCGTCGAGCGGAATCTGCGTGCTTTTTGGCGCGACATTATCAAACGACTCCTTTTGCTCGGCCGAGAGCTTGTCTGTGTCGAGTACCGTGATGGTACCAAGTGTTTGGTAGATAGATTGCTGCATTTCGGGCGAGAGCACCTCATTGATAGCAACAAGTGCGGCTGACTTGTGGGGGGCGTTCGCGGCTATGGCCATGAAGTTTGAGTTACCTACGGTGCCCGTGTCGAAGATAAACGACTTGGTGCTGGCGGGCAGCGTACCGT
>JAEWYG010000051.1 GCA_023395755.1 Actinomycetes bacterium
GTTTTTATCGGTCTTTGCCGTGGAAACGGAAACATTGGAAACGATGGAGTTGGTTTCGATTGATGAGACCACCTTTGAAAGAGCGTCAAGAGAGGTATTACTAAACTGCAGTTTGACGGTGTTTCCCGAAATGCTGACTGATTGCAGATTGGCTGAGCTTGCCACCGAGTTTTGAAGCAATGAGAAGATAGCTGCTCGATCGGCCAGCGATTTTTCTTCGTCGGATAAACCATTGATGGCGTATTCAGAATAGGTGCTCTGAAGCTGTGCGTAATCGGCATTGCTTTCTTCAAGCTTGTTCAATTGTGTTTGTGCTGCAGCAAGATTTCCGGTGCTTGTCGAAGCGGCACTCATAACATCGACAATGCCGAATTTGGTAAAGAGAGCAATGGCAATGAGGGCTATGATGAAGACGACAATGCTTCTTGTAGAGTTCCGCGTATTCTCGTTGCAGGTGACGAGATTGATCGTCTGCTTCGTAGGATAGACGGGGTTTTTGCTTCGCTTGAGCGTTAATTCAAAGGCCACGACTACTCCTTACTGCATTGCAATGCCGACAGCTGCGGGGCAGAGGCGCGCATTGCCATGGTCATGTGTCGATGGCGGCATGACGGTATCGATATCGAGCACATCGATAGAAAGATGCTCAACTAAGGTTTCGATAACGGGAGTTACGAGCGATCCGATGCCGCAATAATACACGGCATCAAGTTGGGAGTCGGGATAGTTGAAGTTGAAAAAGCTTATGATTCTCGCTAGCTCGATACCTAGTCGTTCGTAAATATTGCTACACTCCGCAATGTTCTGCGCATTCTCATAGTTGGTTTCTAAGTACGTTCTCGCCAAAGTAACATCGATGCCAAAATGATCGGCTACGGCAGTGGCAAGTGTGGATATTCCCACTTCAATGACACGAGTTACCTCATAACGTCCCTGAGGGAATAGGTAGACTTTCGTATCGCTGCCGCCGATATCGATAAAGCAGAAGTCGCGGTAGGGGGTCTGTGGCATGAGAGAAGAAGCGCCGGGTGCGTTAGATCTGGTTCCTGCATTGCGTATACGCGTTTCGTACGCATCGACGATGGCTGCATAGGACATGATGTCCGGAGCTGCCTTCTTTAGCTTGAGACCTGCACGCTTGCACATATTTTCGTAAGAAGTAATGGTATCGTTGAGTGCTGCCGCGGCGAGGACGTTCATCACTATAGGCGCATCTGGCACGCTCTCGACCTGTGCGGCATTAGCTGGCAACCCGGATGCAGGTGTTTCTTGTGGGGAGTATTCCTCGGAACCATCTCGCTTTGTGTCAAGAATTGCATAGTCGAAACGGTATTTGTCCTTGCCTTCGGCGATGTAGTCTTTGAACTCGAAGGGGAGGTTTATTTTGAGTTCGTCCGCTGTCATGGCAGGCAGTGCGATGCGTCGCGTGAACACATCGTTGGAGTGGAGAACCAAAGCGGCATTTCTGGTTGATATCTTATTCTTTCGCACGGCATCCCGAAGAATTTCCGACATGGTTTCAAGCGAGGTTATGCGCCCATCCTTCACTAGGTTGTCGGGCAGCAACTCGATTACCACCAGTTCGATTGTTTCGCCTGAGCAAACGACCAGTTTTAGATGACCTGAGTCGACGTCGATGCCAAGGTATGATTTTGCCATCTGCTACCCCTTTTCTCTGAGGCAATTATAGTGCACAAAAGGCTTTCGTGATGTTAGCGCCTAACAAATAGCGCGGCATTTGCAACGAAAGGAGGCAAATGCTCTTAAAGGATACAAACAAGGTGGTTCTTATCCAAATTAGAACAAGCTGAAGTACGCGGTGAGTGCAATTGGCCCGATAATAAGCGTTATCCACGTGGCTGCAGCGATGGAGGGGCCAAACGGAAACGCACGAGGATCCTCCATTCCCTCGCGTGACTTCTGGGTTACGAGGGCAAAGAAGATGCCGATGATGCAGGCAACAATCAGGTTGAGTACGCTTGCGGCCAGTCCGAGAAAAAGTCCCACCATGAAAACAAGTTTGATATCTCCCCCACCAAGGCTTTGCCGCCCAATAGCCTTGTCGAAAATAACAGCCAGGCCCCACAGCGCTCCCGCGACAATAAAGGCCCCCAGCAAGCTGTCAAGCAATACCGCCACGAGGGGAGATGGTGTGAACGTCAACATAAGGCTGCCAAGGCCAACGGAAGTGGGGTCGATAGTGTATCCGGCTAAGGTGACAGCCCAGACGAGAATGCCGGCAATGATGTATCCGTTAGGAATGGTGTATGTTTCAAGATCGATGAGTGAGAGCCCAAGGAGTATGCATCCGAGCGCGCAAAGTCCGAACGCATGGATGGAGAGACCGTAGGCGGCCACCATGCTGATAAAAAAAACAGCACTCATTAGCTCTGTCACCATATAGCGAGCAGCTATTTTGGTGTGGCAGTAACGACAGCGTCCTCGCAGAATTATCCAACTTAACACGGGTATGAGATCGAGTGGCGATAACGTATGCTGGCAGTTTGGGCAGTGGCTGCGTCCCTTGAAAACGCTTTCGCCCGTTATACTTCTGAATGCCAAGCAATTAATGAAGCTGCCCATACACGCTCCAAGCAACCCTGCAACGACAAGGAAAAACACAGGCCATACCGGTGAAACTTGGGTTAATGAGAACAGCGACACGACAACCCTTTCATGACTTTAGGCACCTTCGATCCATGAGCAGGTAATACTGCCCGATTCTTGTACGGCAATGATTGTAAAAGTACTTGCCTGGACGCTAGTTTGCATTCCGTCGATGGTAAGATGTGAACTTTCGTTATACCCCGATGGCTTTGCGGGCACGAGTGAATTGGTTGCTTTGTCGTAATAGGCAACCGTGCGACCCTGGGAGTCGAGATGACTGGCATGGGTGAAATCGCTTTGTCCCGTACAGCGAGGTACTAGGCAGGCGTTATGGGCTTGGGTAGACGCGATGCTGGTAGCCGTATTAAGCGTGCTTGCGTCGTTGCCTTCGTGCATCAGTTCAAGGAGGAAAGCTCCGAGGGCAACGAGTAATGCAACACCGATGCAGGAAATGCCGACGAGACATATTGTCTCGATGCGAGAAAGACCGTCGATTTCCTTAAGCTTGTTCATGACAACTAGCATATCACAGGAATAAACGGAGAGGATTGGTTTTGGTGCGTTGTCGCAGCTATGAGCGGGAGATACGAAGCCAGAGTGTAGCGCAGCGGTGGGTAACAGAACTTCCTTGAAATCGAGAGAGCTTAAAGGTTTAACGTGTCGCTAGGAAAGTGCGATCCAACCGCCAGAGCCGGTATAGTCTGTTCCCATTGAGGAGGGAGCGATAAAGTACTTCCCATCAGAATAGAGTAGATCGCTTTTTTGGGGCGCTTGAGGCCATGCGGTGTTACCCCAACCCTTGTCAACCTTATCGGCATCAGTCCACATCTTGGAAGCGTTGTCTATCTTGAAAAAAGCATCGGGATTGTTTCGCATTGCCTCTTCCAAGGTGAGGTTTGCCGCATTGGGAATATATTTGGTATAGCCAGCAACATAGGTTCCCGTGCTGTCAGAATATACCTTTCCGGTTTGAACGTTTGCGCCACCACCGCCATCGAGGTTGTTTTTGACGGCAGCCCAATCTCCGGATGCGGCAATAGTGTGCGTGCCGCCATTCTTGTCGGTAACGGTTATCGACCCAGCCGAGCCGCTGCCTGAGCCTCCCGATTCGCCTGGTTGCCCGTAGTAAAAGGAAACTGAATTGGCGGCAGAGTCAATCGTGCATTGTAACGTTGACTGAGGATTGACTGATCCGTTGGCGGAGACGCCACTCTTGAGCGCAACTTCAAGGCAGCGGGTGCTTGTCATTTTCGTGAAATCACTCTGATAGTTGGCAATGCACTCGGCACTTGCCGCCGCTTTTGCGGAACGGCAGTTCGCATCATCGACGGCTTGCTTGGCGTTTGCCGTGGATGCGGTAAAGACCGGAATGGCAATGGCTACGAGCACACCAACGATGGCTACCACAACGAGAAGCTCGGCTAGGGTAAAGCCCTTGGTGTTTTTAGAGACAGATGTCACGCTATGCGCTCGCCTTCTAGGACTCGTTCATTAATAGCTGAGAGTATCATAAGAGGACGTCATGGTGCGGGGGAATAGTCAAATGTTAACAAGCCATACATATGATGCCGAACGTTGGTTGTTTTTTGGTTAAGACAGATCAAGTTTGCAAAGTTGGGTGATGAAGGAATAAAAAGGGGCTGTATCAAAAGCCCCTGTTTAACGAATCGAGTTCGACTTTAGTCGGGCTCGATTCGTTTCACTTAGTTTTATGCGGACGAGACAAAAGCCGCGGGGCTATGCCCGGACCGCTTCCACTA
>JAEWYG010000105.1 GCA_023395755.1 Actinomycetes bacterium
GCATTACACACACCACCCCTCGTGCTCTTCTCGTTAGCGGCAGTAGGCTGCGCAGCCAATACCGCAGGAGGAGCAGGCGGCCCTTTGGCAGTGCTAGTAGTAGCCATCGTTGCATCTGAGCTTGGAAAAGCAGTGTCCAAAGAAACAAAAATAGACATTATCGTGACCCCTGCCGTTACTGTCGCTGGGGGCTGCGGTCTCGCTCTAGCTGTTGCACCCTGGGTAGGCGCGCTTGCTTCATCTTTGGGTGCATTTATTATGTGGGCAACTGAGCTACAGCCCTTCTTTATGGGCATTATTGTGTCGGTGGTTATAGGAATCGCACTCACCCTTCCCATATCGTCAGCCGCCATCTGCGCAGCACTCAGTTTGACTGGTTTGGCGGGCGGCGCCGCGCTGGCTGGCTGCTGCACCCAAATGGTGGGTTTTGCGGTTATGAGTTTCCGAGAAAACGGTATAGGTGGCCTGTTGTCACAGGGGCTAGGCACCTCCATGCTGCAAATGGGAAACATTATGAAAAAGCCAGTGATCTGGCTGCCAACCATCTTAGCTTCAGCCATTATCGGACCTCTTGCTACCTGCGTATTTCAGCTACAGCAAAACGGTCCAGCCATTGCCTCAGGCATGGGCACAAGCGGACTGGTGGGTCCCATTGGTGTATATACTGGCTGGGTGACAGATATGACATCAGGAGGAACCGCGCCAGGCGCATTCGAATGGCTCGGGCTTGCACTGATTTGCTTTATTCTACCCGCGCTCATAACAGGCGCTCTCTCCTTCGCCATGCGCAAAGCAGGGCTCATCAAGGATGGCGATTTAACCTTGGATGCATAAAGCAAAAAATAGCGCTGAGCAGCTTATTAAAGCCGCATCACAATACCCGTAACCAATCGGGCGAAATCCATCTCGCGCAGGCGTGCCACATCCAGCACCTCAACACCATTGGGGGAAGCACCCTCCACCCCACACGCCATGTTTGATATGAGCGAAATACCCAACACCCGCATGCCTACATGGCGTGCAGCAATAACCTCTTCCACCACACTCATAGCAACCGTGTCTGCACCCCATACGCGAAACATACGTATCTCGGCAGGCGTCTCAAAACTCGGGCCCAAAAGGCCCAGGTAAACGCCTTCTTGGATGCGTACGTCTAGTTCAGCCGCTTTATCGCGGGCAAGAGCACGCAGTTCCGGATCGAATGCATCTTTCATTGAGAAAAAGCGATCGGATAGGTCTGCTGGGTCGGGAGCCGCAATGGGGTTACGACCAGTAAAATTAATCTGGTCGGACATAATACAGAAATCTCCCACCTGATAGGTTTCGTTGATAGCCCCTGCAGCGTTAGTTGTAATAAGTGTACGCACACCCAACCGCTCCATCAACCACACAGGATAAGCCACCTCTTGGGCATTATTGCCCTCGTAGCCATGTAGGCGTCCCTGCATGGCCAACACACACGTGCCCCCCAACATACCACAGACAAATCGACCCACATGACTCTCTGCCGTACTGGTATTCATGTATGGCACCTCTGCATAGGGCACATACACTGCATCTTCAATCTCGTTAGCAAGCGGATTCAGGCCCGATCCTAAAATAAGCCCAATTTTCGGCTCACGTTCTCCCAGCTGCTGTTTGAGCAACTGAACAGATTGGGTAAGATTATCGTCAAGTATATTGCGCTCGAGCATGGTGACCTCCTGCCAACCCTAAGGCATCTTGCAGATAATAAGAAGTATGATCATATCACGAACGATCGCACAAACAAGCATTACTGCTCGCCTAACAACAGCGACCACCAAAAATAACCCAGCAACAAAGGAGCCGCCAGAGACAGTATACTTCCTCATCGGAACAGCTCCGCTTCGGCCAAGGCTCCACAAGCGAACTACCAGCCGGGATCCCCGCAAGTCGGGGTACCTACCATTCGCGGTCTACGCCGAGCCTTTCTCTCTCGGTCTACCTTTGCCGGTCTGCCTCTACCCGCCCTTACACCCTCCCCCATCTCAGTTCTACCAGCTTAAATTATCAACAGAAACCAAATAGTGGCAGAAATTTTCGTTTCTGTGATTTTCACAGAAGATTCTATCTTTCTCTGACTTTCTCAATATTACTGAAACGCTGATCAAAACCGCATATCTTACGAGATCTCACCGGTCTTCCCAAAAAAGGAATTCTCATCATGCATAATAAATCACAAAACCGAAAATACGTGCCACATTATGATAGCATGACCCAATGGATATTCTTGTAAGCCATAACTCCGCCCTAGAATACTGGCGGACCGTAGACGAAACCTTCCTCGGAAACAGCCGCTCGCGAAGGCTCGCAACAACACGTGCCCGCCGTGCGCTCGCAAGCCTTGAAAAACCTCGTCTATCCTCGGGAAATCGTCGTCCAGCTGGATGCACGCTGCCCCTTAACGTACTTGCATCAGATGCGCGAAACCGCTCTCAGACACTGAAAATATCCAGCAGCCAATGGAGCAGTCCCCTTCCCGAAAAATCCTTTGTGCAGGCAGGTGGAGGGCTCTTGGTAAGCACTCCGGAGTTCGTTTATTTGCAGATGGCGAGCAGATTATCGCTTGCACACCTTATTGTCTTGGCTTACGAGCTGTGCGGAACGTACCTCCAGGGAAAAGAAGGACCAGCAAGCAAACGTTCGGTGCCGCTTACCTCAACATCTAAGTTGCTGACATTTGTCGAAAAGGCACCATCCACGCCAGGACGCAAACGAGCCTTGCGCGCACTACGCTACACCTTGGACAACGCCGCCTCTCCCATGGAGTCGATACTATCCATACTGCTCTGCCTCCCCTACGCATTAGGAGGTTACGCACTTGAACAGCCCAAGCTCAACTATCGCGTCGACATACCGAACAGGTTACGCAAACTCGCAGACCGTGAATACTGTATCTGTGACCTTTGCTGGCCCGAGATGAAGCTAGTCGTAGAGTACGACAGCAAGCTACACCATAGCGATCCTGAGCGTCGAGAAAGCGACCGACGGCGGCAAAGCACCCTAACCGCACGAGGTTTTACGGTTGTATCCGTATCGAATACCCAGATAATGGACGGCCATGCGTTCAATCGCTTATCACATCAACTCGCCAGACTTATCGGCAAGCGTCTGCGCTATATAGATCCCGACTTCACACGCAAGCACCTCCAGCTGCGCAGTGAATTATTTGAGGCGATTGGTATCTTCAAATAGGACAGACTCTGTTACTAATCAAGGACATACCCGACACTCTCCCCACAAACGCCATCGTGCCAAACTCATCGACAGTTCGACGCATCGAGCTCACTCTTCATCGGTTCACTCTTCATCGAGAC
>JAEWYG010000119.1 GCA_023395755.1 Actinomycetes bacterium
GGGCTAAACTAGTGCGCACCGAAGCAGAGAACTGCTGAGGCGTAAGCTGGCAAGATGTAGCGGACGCAGACAGGCCAGACGATTTCTGCGAATGCGTTGAGGGAAGGGTATTGCCACGAGCACGCTCAACGAAAGCTACCGGCCGGCGACCCCACTGCGAATCAACCACGCCAAATACATGAGCATCGGCAACACCAGGGATACGCACAAGTTTGTCGCGAATCTCGGCCGGATACACGTTTTCGCCGCCCGACACAAACATGTCGGCTGTGCGTTCTTTTACGTACAATCGCCCATTCGCGAGTGCTGCCGTGTCCCCAGTAAGAAACAAGCCGTCTACCGTATGCGCTGCGCGTGCGTTTAGATAGCCTTCAAATACGCCGGGCCCTTTCACCGCCAAGCGTCCAAATCCCTGAGTGTCAGGGTCTACAATACGCGCTTCATAACCAGGTAACAAACGTAACCCGCCATCAAACGAAGACGTAACCTGCTCGTGTGCTATCTGGCTCGAAGTTTCCGTCATACCGTAGCTTACATACACACGCGCACCCGTCGTCTTTGCCTGCATGAGCGTTTGGGGGTTGGCCGCACCACCACCCAGCAAGATACAGCGATAGTGCCGCAAAACGCCAGCCGTATCTGCTGCAAGCAAATCTTGTAACATCTTATCCACCACTGAAACGTGCGTGGCGCGTACGCGTTCGGTATCGGATAACAACCGCTTTGCATCGAAGCGACGATACAGCACAAACTGAAAATCAGCCAGGAGGCTGCGTACAATCACCTGAAAACCGCCCACGTGATACAAGGGCAGGGCCGCCTGCCAGACGCCCCCATCGGCGCTACACAACGTAGCATTTGACGCTTCGGCGGCACCGCAAAGCTGCGCCCAGGTTAACGGCACGGCTTTCGCCTTATCCGTAGAGCCTGAGGTAAACATAATAAGTGCGCGATTTTTTGCGTCGAACACATGGGCGGAACGCTCGGCAAAGTGGATAATCTCTTCCAAAGCATCTTGGCGTTGCATCTCATCGCGACGTCGACGCGTTGCACGCTGTGATGTAGCGCGCCCTAATCCACGCGAAGAACGCCGTTCAGCCACAGCAGCGGTGGCGCGAGCCATAAAGCTAGGACGTGCAACACGGGAGGTCGCTGAATCCGAACGATCCTCACCTACCAAAAGGGCCACCGCGCGATCAAACAACCCCTGCGCACCCTCTTCGTCGACACGAAAAGACACTCGCACATCGGGGCAACGCTCTAACTCCAGAAGACGTGCCAACTTCTCGCCCGACGTCAAGCGGTTATTCATCGCGACCAAAGTGAAACTACCATAGGCGGCAGCAAGCATAAGCAGCACATAGAGGGAACAATTAGGCAGGTCGACTGCCACGCAATCGCCCCGATGCACGCCATGCGTCTGCAAATGACGGGCAAGCGCAGCCGACAGCATACGCGTCTCCCTATACGAATACGAAGTTTCAAGGCCCGATTGATCAACGTACGTAAAAAACGTACGTTGCGGATATCGGCGCACCATGCTTTCAAACGCCCTGATCATCGGTTAGCTGATCCTGCCTCCTACCGTTCTATGCGGCATAATCGCCCGCATGGCTGCGAATTCTGTCTACGAGACATACACACGGCAAACGCAAGTCACACTGCTTGTGAGTGCCTACACGCTGACGTACAGGCACTCACAAGATTCTACGGAAACTTCGGGAACTGGGTAAAATCGGGAGTGCGCTTCTCCTTGAAGGCGTCGCGCCCCTCTTTCGCCTCATCGGTGGTGTAGTACAGAAGCGTGGCGTCGCCCGCCAACTGCTGAATACCAGCCAAGCCATCGGTAGCCGCGTTGAACGAAGCTTTCATAAAACGCAAAGCCGTAGGAGACAGCTGAAGCATCTCGCGTGCCCAACTAACACACTCTGCTTCTAGCTCATCAAAGGCGACCACTTTGTTCACCAGACCCATATCAAGCGCTTCTGCGGCCGAGTACTGACGGCAGAGATACCAGATTTCACGTGCTTTCTTCTGTCCCACAATGTCGGCTAAATAGCCCGCACCATACCCAGCATCGAAACTGCCCACCTTGGGGCCGGTCTGGCCAAACTTTGCGGTATCGGCCGCCAACGACAGGTCGCACAGAATGTGCAAGATATGTCCGCCACCGATGGCGTATCCGTTCACCATAGCGATGACAGGCTTGGGTACTACACGAATAAGACGCTGCAAATCAAGCACGTTTAGACGCGGAATATTGTCCTCGCCCACATACCCACCGTTACCGCGAATTTTCTGATCGCCACCCGAACAAAAAGCCTCGTCTTCGTGACGTCCGCCGTGGTTAGCTCCCGTGAGAATTATTACACCAATTTCCGCATCGTCGCGAGCAACCGTAAACGCATCATACATCTCGTTGACCGTAAGCGGAGTGAATGCGTTACGACGCTCGGGGCGGTTGATAGTAATTTTGGCGATGCCGTCGCAGGTATCGTAGCTAATCTCGCGGTACGTCTTGCCCGCTTGCCACACAACGTCGCTCATGGCCGTCCTTTCGGGGGCGCCCGGATGACCGGAGACGCCAATAGAGGGAGGTGATTCGAAGGTATATGCTTATAGTAACGCGTCACGGCATCACATGGAAATAACCGCAAAATAATTCCGAAAATCGGCATCACTCGGCAGTCAAACGCGCAAAAAAGCCCTCCTGCCGTAGACTGTCATAATTTAACACCGCTCTGAGCGACTCGAGAAGAACTGACCCGAATCTATCCTAGAACGGCGCGAGGAAGTTGTTGATAACATCGCCATACTTTTCGGGGGCTTCAAGATGCACGTTATGCCCCGCGTTTGCAACTATACAAACAGCACACACGCCTTGCTTCTCTAAATCCTGAGCGAGTTTTCGATATTTTTGGTCACTGCTTCCCACCAGATAGAGCGTGGGAAAAGCAAAACGAGACAGCCGGACGAGCGCTTCCTCACGCAACGGCATGGTATGCTGTCCCGCGCCTTCAAACACACGGGCCAGGGCCTCGGCATCGTTAGACAACCGACCCCTACGAATACGCTCTTGCACTGCGACCGGCAAGGTATGCTGGGTAGCGAACAAGGGTAAGTTCTCCCAACAGTCCATGAACATCGTAAGACCATCGGTACGTAATCGCGCAGCACAGTCCGCATCGCGAACTGCTGTTTGCGCGCGCTCTTCATTATTGGCAGGACCAAGACCCGCGCTCTCCAGTATCAGCGCAGCAAACAGCTGTCCTCGATGTTGGGCAGCCGCCAACGCAATACGCCCACCCATCGAGTAACCCACAACCGGCACCGCCGACACACCTGCCCGGCGCGCAACATGCTCAAGAAACGCACAGGTGGCAATAGCGGCCTCATCAAGACGATAGAACCGATCATCCCGCGGACGATCGGTTCCTCCATGCCCAACCAGTTCAAGCGCCACCACCGGACGAGTACGCGACAAGAGCGGGGCAACCTCGCCCCACGACGAGGCACTTTGGGCAAATCCGTGCAGCAGAACAAGCGGAGCGCGACCAATGCCTTTGCCGTCTCCAACCACACAACAGCTGGGCTCGCCCCAAAATACCGAGCGATAAGTTACCCCACGAAAGGTGAAGAACTCCTCCCGAGGCTGGGGCGCTTCCCTCGTTACGCTCATGATCTACCAATACTTCCGATAGCGTTCCTGCAACCCCTCAAGGGGTACGCCCACCTCGATAAGAGAAATACCTGGAATACCCAGCAGGCCTCGATAGGCTTCATCAAACGCAGAAACGGTATCAACCGCACGATATGGCACGCCAAAAGCTTGCGCAATGGCCGCAAAGTTAACATCTTGCGGCGTAAGAAACAAACGCTCAAAGTAAGAATCGCTTGACTGCTGCGGCAGCATATCGAAAATAGCGCCACCGTTATTATTGAGCAGCACGATAACAATACAGGGCGCAGGGCCACCCTCGGCGCGCTGCACGCGTAGTTCACGTTGCAGCGCAAGCGCGTTCACGTCATGCAGCAAAGACAAATCCCCTACAAGCAACGTAGTTTGGTTGAAGCATTGCGCCGCCCCCAAAGCGGTAGAAACAGTGCCATCAATGCCGTTCAGCCCGCGGTTACACAGCACCGCCAAACGCTTATTACTTTTCAGATAGAACGTATCTAAGGCACGAACGCTCATGGAATTGGCTACAAACAAACACGACTCAGCAGGTGCCAGTTCAACGGTGCGACGCACAAATGCGCCCTCAAAACCATCATCTATCGCATCAACTCGCGCTATACGCTCGCGAGCATCATCATTGGCGGTAACCCATGCCGCAGAGAACATACGCTGCTCTTCTGAAGCAGGGCCATCAAGACTGAAGGATCGCACAAAGTCGACGGGAGTACAAGCCACAAAAACGTCGGTAGCCGTATTGAAGTCACGTGTTTCAAACGGATCAACCACCATAGTAAACAGACGCGCTTTAGCAAGCGCTGCGGTTGCACGCTTTGAAACCGGATACCGCCCGAAACGAATGACCGCATCGGGCAAAGGAGGCTGTCCCACCGACCCAAACACCGAATCGTAGTTGTCGATAACAGAACAATCGTCAATACTGCGCAACCCCGACAGCGGATCAGCAAAAAGCAGAAACTCGTTTGACCGAGCCCACGATACCAGTTCACGTGCTTCGCCTTCGGTACGCACGCTTCCCTCGCCAGCCAATACGATAGTGCAACAACCCCGCAACAGCCTACAAAGACTACCCTTGTTATCAATAATCTGCACCTGCGTGCATATACGCGGTTGCGAAACGCGCTCACCACTGCACGCCGACTCAAACAACCCCTCAACCGTCAAATCTGGCTTCAATGGTTCATCGAAGGGAAAGTTTACTTGTACGGGTCCACCCTCGCAGGCTCCCGCAATATAAGCACCCTCAGCAGTGTTACTACTCGGTACACCAAGTGGCGCAGCCGCAATGCACGCCTCGCGCGCAGCCTGCCGAGCAAAAGCCGCACCCTTCTCGCCCGCAATAGGCAGCGGCATCTGCCGAAATGCACGTACGTGATCGCCGAACGCCTTCATCTGATCGCAGGTTTGCGGAGCACCCAATCCTTGCAATCGTGGCGGTCGATCACCGGATAGTATGAGCAAGGGAACCCGCGATGACTCAGCTTCCATTACCGCCGGATAATAGTTGGCCACCGCCGTACCCGAAGTACAGATAAGCGCTACCGGACAACCGCTCGCCTTCGCCAAACCCAGCGCAAAGAAAGCAGCTCCGCGCTCGTCCACATCAACAAACAGCCTCAGCCTATCGGGGTGTCGCCGCGACAATTCATAAGCACACATAGCCAACGGCGTAGAACGCGACCCTGGGCTAACCACTACTTCACGCACGCCCCAGCGAGTCAACTCATCAAAGAAAGCGCCTAGGAACAGGGCTGTGCAAACGGGCAGCGTTTTCGTCGCATCTGGCTGGTGTGTTTCCGAATATTCTGCTCGATCGGCAATTGTCACGTCGTTATCCTCCGAACCCGTGATGGCATGCCGCAACACCATTGCGTCGCCCATAGAGCTACGCACTCCTTTCTCCAATTGAGCCTCCGTCAAATGCGCTCAGAATTGTTTTTAGCTTCATGCCTATCTCGTCGTATTCGTCATCGGCCACGCTTCCGGCCACAATTCCACATCCGGCATACACCCATCCTATTTCGCCATCAAATACTCCTGTACGCAATGCTACCGAGAACTCACCGTTACCTGCTCCGTCAACATAGCCGCATGCGCCGGCAAAAAAGCCGCGATTGTATGCTTCGATCGAGCGCAGCAACATCTTAGCCTCGCCCACCGGCGTACCTGCCACAGCAGGAGTCGGATGCAAGTCACCTTTTATCTCCCACAAATCAACGCCTTCCAAAATGCGCGCTCGTGCTGGCGTGTAGAGGTGCTGCACGTGAGTAAGGGGCAGGATACCCGGTTCAACCGGAATGTCTACGTCGTAGCACGTACGATTAAATACCTCACGAATAAACTGCACCACGTAATCATGTTCAGCACGATTTTTTTCGTCGGCCATCAGCTCATTGGATAGTCGTTTGCGATCTGCCTCAGAACTGCCGGCTGGGCAGGTACCCGCAAGACACATGCTCTCTACGCTGGTTCCTTGCTTGCGTACGAGTAGCTCGGGAGTACACCCACAAAAGAACACGTCTGCATAGCGATACAACAACACCGTACCACGCGCATCCCCATCAATTAAATTAACCAACAGATCTTTGGAAGAGAAGAGCTTGTCGGCCACCAACTTTTGACGGCGCGACAGCACCACCTTATCAACCCGTTTGTCTTCAATGGTTGAAAGCCCCGCCTGCACAGCTTCACGCCACGCCTCGCGGGAATCTGGCTCCAACGTATAGGAAATAGTCTCACGCTGCCGCGACGGAGCGGCCAACGCTTGACGCACAAACCGCGAAACGCGGCCCGAATATACTGGTCCCAGCGAATTCACCTGCAAAAGTCTGCCGTGTTCGTTTTCAATAAGCACTACTTCAGGTAGCATAAATCGCAAAAGCGGAAATGCCTCAAATAGCTCGTCGGCAGGTGCCGGATTTTCTGCATCGAAGCGGTTGAATGAGAAAAAAATAGGTGGTTGAGCAATATCGCCCTTCACCTCGTATTCCATTTCATCCAGAGACGACAGGGCAATGCAGCGGCCTAGCCCCATATAACGACACGCCCGCGCCTTGTCGTAGTAAACAAACTGGTCGGTAAAGCCCTTCTGAAGCGAGCAGAACGCATCAACAATATCGGCTTCAATGGCCTGAGAAAGCGAATAGATTTTCGTCATAGCAAGCTACCGAGCCGATCCATAATAGGAATAGGATCCTTGGCTAATCTTTTTTTGCCCAGCACCTAGCTCCAAGCTGTCGGCCTCATATTCTATAGCAAATTCCTCATTATAGATTGCCTTTAGTAGTGTAGTTTTTGCCTTACTCATAAGCGCCTCCGTCCACGTCGCCTGCATCGACGCGCCGAATCGTTAACAAATATACGAATGCATCGCATTCTAGCACGACACCCTTTATACTAACCCACAGGCATCAGCTCACGCGCATGCTACGCTTGCCGGCTCCTCTAATCTCCGTAATAGAGTGGGCTATCGCAAGAAGAAGACGCACAGCATGCCAAGAAAATCTCGTCACGCAAGATGTCTGAAAGTCTTCGAGAAAGGTGAACCATGAAAAAGTTTCTCAGCGAATTTAAGGATTTCATCAATAAAGGAAACGTGATGGATCTCGCTGTAGCAGTTGTCATCGGCGCAGCATTTACTGCCATCGTCAACTCAGTAGTTTCAGACCTTATTACACCGCTCATCTCCGCCATCATTGGTGG
>JAEWYG010000008.1 GCA_023395755.1 Actinomycetes bacterium
CTCGAGGGGCTTTCTTATACCTTCATTCGGTGGGCGTTGAAGATGCTGCAATCCTGGCCGTTGTTATTGGTAGGAGATAGGGGTCTGCAGCGGGCTTGAAAAACGGTTTGTTATGGAGCAGACCCTACTTAGACTTCCATTACGCCCGATAACACAAATTATCCTCCCATTACCCGCTTCAGTATATTATTGTAATGCTTATAGATTATTTCAACTTTGTGGTGCAATAATAGCCACAAGCAAGGTTAATGGAGGACGCATGACAAGATCAGCTACAAAACAATTCTGCATTCTTATTGCCCTTGTTCTTGCCATTTCCCCAATACCCTCAGCATTTGCTAGCAACGCTGATTCCAGCAAGTATACGCCCGCCCTTGAGCGCCCCGTTGATTCGTCCATCAACGAAACAATCAACTCCTCCGACAACACAGACAACGAAAACTCCCTCGAAAATGAGACAACCTCCGAGAACGAAAGCCCCGATAGCAAACAAGATATCCCTTCCGACTCTCCCACCGACAACAATGAACCAGCGGCACCCGAAGAAACGGTTGATCCCTACACTCCGAGCACACCAACCACTGAACAGACCACCACAGAAAACAAAACAGAAGAAACCAACATCACCACACCACTCCCCGCAGGGAAATATCTCATCATGCCCTCTTCGTCGCACTCCCGTGTCCTAGACATAAGCAACAATTCTTTTGAAAATGGCGCCAACGCTCAAATCTGGTTGTCCAATATGTCGGGGGCGCAAACCTTTGACATATCTTTCGATAATCAAGGCTTCTACACTTTCACCAATACAAGTTCTGGAAAAGCGCTTGATGTTGCTTGGGGTTCAAAAGAACAAGGAGCAAACGTACATCAGTATGAGCCGAACGGCTCGCTAGCGCAAAAATGGGTTTTGAAGCAAAATGAAGACGGAACATTCACTATAGAAAGCGCTCTTGCAGAAAACTTAGTTCTTGATATCGCGGGGGCCGCAGATGCTAATGGTGCAAATGTCCAGATATGGACATTAAACAATTCATCAGCCCAGCACTTTCGATTTCTAAACACCACCCCCACCGTTAGCGGTGAACAAGTCGTCGATGACGGAATTTACATTATCAAAGGAGCAGCCTCGGGCAAAGTACTCGACATAGCTTCCGCCTCAGTAGACAATGGTGCTCAAGTTCAACTTTACACACCCAACAATACATTTGCACAGTTTTTTCAAGTAACCTACTGCGAAGACGGATTCTACAGTATAAAGGCTCTTCATTCTGGAAAAGCCCTCGATATCGCATCCGGCAACATCGTGCCAGGAGCAAAAGCTCAACAGTGGGAATTTAATCCCACCAACAAAAATCAAAAATGGGCCATCACCCCCAATGGCAACGGTAGCTACACTCTCCTATGCAAAGCGAATGGATTAGCGCTTGGGGCGGAAGGGGAAGGTGTTAGCAATGGTACAACCGTTCGAACTTACACCCCCGGTGATTCTTTGTCTCAAAGCTGGTCTCTTCAACCCGTAAGAAATCTTCTCTCAGATGGCTATTACACCATCAAGAGCTGCCTAAATGGGGTTCGTTCTTTGGATGTCGCAGGCGGCTCAACTTCAAATAGTGCCAATATACAAATTTGGCAGTGGAACGAAACGCCTGCACAACGCTGGAGACTTGTTAACAACGAAAATGGTTCGTTCACCCTAGAGTCACTCTGCTCTGGCTTACTTCTCACTCAGTACGGAACAAATGTAATACAGGCCAACATAAGTACCAATAATCCGGAATCTCAACAATGGAACGCTATCCCTTCCAGTATTGGAGGCATTTGCCTCATTAATAAGGCATCCGGTCTTGCATTAGATATATCAGGCGCAGGAGACTGGAATGGAAACAATGTTGGCGTGTATCAAAAAAACGATACCCTTGCTCAATCTTTCAAACCTCAAGCAATTAATGCTGCTGGAAATGGCACCTATCTTCTTAGGGCAAAATCAGACAATCGAGTACTTGATGTGTCGGAGGGCTCAAGGACAAATGGGGCGAACGTACAGGTATGGAGTGCAAATAATACAGGTGCTCAGGTATGGAATATAAGCAACACCGATGGGGATAGTTTTTCCATACAAAATGCTCGGTCAAAGAAAGCTCTTGATATTGCAGAGAAGGGCACAGCGCCCGGGACAAACGTCCAGCAATGGGAATATGCTGGGGGATCCAATCAAAAGTGGAAAATATCTTATGCAGGCAATGGCTACTTTACCATCACCTCTTCGGCTTCAAATTTATGCTTAGACATTTCCGGCGGTGGTGGGTATGACGGGGCAAACGTTTGGGTTCAAACACCAAACAACTCGGATGCCCAGCTATTCAGGCTTGAACCAACATCCTATACACCTCCAGCCTCTGGGTCGATAAAGCGATCCGACGGAAGCTGGGACTGGTACAACAACGAAGGTGATATCGACCGAAACGGTGCCATCAACAAGGTACTTAACACAGCCCGTTCACTTCTAGGAGTTCCGTATGTATGGCTCGGCGTTTATCCACAAGATGGAGGAATGGACTGCGCATCCTTTACCTGGTACCTCTACAAACAACTAGGAATAGATATTGGATTCGAAACCTATGATCAAATGTACAGCGGTTATCGCGTAAACTCACTTAGCGAGGCAAAACCCGGAGACATTATTCTCATGTATTATGGGGGTTGGCCCAACTATAACCCATACCTACCCGAGCATGTAGTTCTTTATGCGGGAAATGGGATGATCTACGAAGAACCCACGTTTGGGGGATGCTGCCAGTTTGTCTCACTCGCATCCAAAGGTGCCACCAAAATAGACATTAGACGAATAATGGGCGACTAAAATACAACCCCAAAGGAGCGCACAATAACATCTCCCATTGTGCGCTCCGAATATCCTACTTCACACTGCAATCTGCTTCTCGCCAGCCACTTCAGCTTACCAAAAAGATATTTTATAAATCCACTTAAGCGGTATCAAATCCTTGATATTAGTAGTATGAATTACGCAATGACTCAACATAAACAGCAGCTCCGTTTTTGTAAAACGTTCGCTGATCTGCGGCTGATCTATCACCAGTCCACCACGACTGAGGTTCAATATAGTCATACCATTCCGGTTGAATTCCGTACACAGATACATTTAATGAACTTCCAGGGTAAGCGATCACGTTTTGGCATGGTTGTCACATAATCAGAAAGCTCCTGTAGGATTATTAGGAGATATCAGAATCCTACAGGAGCTTTCTTAGCTTGTCGTTAATGCGCCGTGAGACTCTCTAGAAGCCTTCGGGCAGATCGTCGTGAGTAGTAGCCTCCTTTGGTACCGCAGTCAGCAGTTGGTGGTACCGCGAATCAGCTGTAATTGGTACCGTTGATCCCGTGAGTCATAAACTTCTGTTAACCGTCGAATACGCGGCGGGTTAACAGAAGGGATATGCTTATGTCCAAGAAAAAGAGACTGCTTCTGATGCTGCTCGGAGGAGGGTTGAGTCAGACAGACATCGCATCAGTCATGCATTGCAGCAAGCGCGATGTTGCCGCCGCCTCTAAGTTAATCAAGGAAAGCAGCCTAAACGTCGCCGCAGTTCAATCATTGACAGATTCTGAGGTCGAAGAACTCCTTTCGCCAGAACGTAAGTCCAGGCAGAAGAACCCGGATTACTTGCAACCGGATATGGAAGCACTCGTCAAGCGCAAAGCAAGGGGACGTAAACTGCCAGTCAAGCTGATGTGGCTTGAATACTGCGATCAAGCAGCTGGAAATGACAAGCTTGCCTATTCTTACCAAACGTTTTGTGAACAGTTCTCCGAAGTAAAAGCCAAATCGGAGGCGACGACGCATTTCACGCACATTGCAGCAGAAAAAGCCTACATCGACTGGGTCGGTGACGTGTTCTGGATCGTCGACCGCATCACAGGTAAACGCGCCAAGGCATACCTTTTAGTCATCTGCCTGCCGTGCTCGGGGCTGATCTTCGCCGAAGCTTTCTGGAATATGAAGCAGGACAGCTGGCTTAAGGGCCACATGGATGCATTTGAGTACTTTGGAGGCGTGCCCCAGATGCTCGTTCCCGATAATTGCGGGACCGCGACAAATCGCTCGCCTGCCTACATCACGCTGATCAATGCCACCTACCTTGCATTCGCCGATTACTACGGATGCGCCGTCGTACCTGCTCGCGTAAGAAAACCTCGCGACAAAAGCCTTGCCGAAGGCGTCGTCGATCTTACCGAACAATGGATCGTAGCTCCCGCAAACGAGGAATCATTTCATACCTTAGAAGAGATCAACGAGTTCGTGGCCGATCGCGTTGAATGGCTCAACGAGCGCCCCTTCTCCGACAAGGACGGTTCTCGCCGTGAAGAATACGAGCAAAACGAGCACGAATCCATGCTGGCTTTGCCGGACTGTCGCTATGAGACTTACGAACCCCATCGCGCTAAGGTCTCTCCCGACTACCATGTTCGACTTGATTATATGCACTACTCCGTGCCGTTTGAACTCATCGGCAAGACCTGTGACATCCGGACATATGCCTCGCGCATCGTCATCGCCTGCAACGGTGAGATCATCGCAGAACACAGGCGCTTGTACGGGCGCAAAAACCAGTACAGCACCTGCATCGACCATATGCCGCCAAACCACAGAATCGAAAACTCGCCGTGGTCGCGAAAACGCTTCGAATCATGGGCAGACCGCATCAGCCCGTCCACCGGCGAGGCCATATGCCGCATGATGGATGCGAAGTCCATTGTCCAGCAGTCATTCGTTGCCTGCCGCAACGTGCTCGGCCTCTCGAAAGCATACGCGCCTGATTTGCTGGAGCGCGCGTGTGCAAGCATCGTAGCTTCGGAATGCGCCGTACCGAGCTACACCGCCGTGAAGAACAAGATCCTCGCAATCAAGGCGGCTGATGCAAAAGCGAACGGCAACAGCATCAAGGCATCATCGTCTGATGGCTATTACGGTGTTGTAGACTGCGCCAAGAACGCAGGTCGCGTGCAGGGTGCCAACGCATGGAAGCGAAAGGAAGCAAGCGATGCTGACTGAGGAGGATTTCCATAGGTTCACCGAGTTCAGATGCGGTGCCATGGGCCGTCGCCTGAAGGAAATGGTCGAAGACCCCGCATTCGATTCGATGACGTTCGAGGAGAAGATGAAAGATCTGATCGACACCGAGGTCGCATCGCGTCAGGAGAACAAGATCATCAGGCTTGTGAAACAAGCGAACTTCAAGACCCCTGATGCCTGCATTGAAGACGTGTTGTACTTTAAGGACCGCAAGCTCTCGAAGGACAGGATCTTGCGACTCGCGGAATGCAGGTGGATAGAAGAGTGCGGAACGGTAGTTATAATCTCAAAGACCTCTGGTGGCAAAAGCTATCTTGCCCAAGCACTTGGAACTGCCGCATGCCGCAAGCTCTATGGCGTAAAGTACACGCGCCTGACTGACATCTGCGCAGAACTCAATCAGGCGCGCGAGAACAATGATGGCACGTACTACGAACTGCTGAACAAGTTCAAGCGTGCACCACTGCTTATCATAGACGACTTTATGACGACGCCGATAAAGACAGTCAACGCAGTCGATCTGTTCGAAATCATGGAAGCCCGCGAGAACCGTCGAGCAACGCTTATAGCTTCGCAGCTCGAACCGAACGAGTGGTACCTGCGCATCGAGGGCGAACTGATGGCCGATTCGATACTCAGTCGCATCGCAACGGGTGCAACGTATATCGATATCGAAGGACCGAATATGCGCGAGTACTTCGCCAAGAAAAAGGGCACCGAAAGCAAAAAGCAATAGGATCAACGGTACCAAATTTATCTGATTCGCGGTACCACGGTTTGCTGACTGTGAATTGCCCCGGGTTTCCCGGAGACTCGATTCCTTGAGTCCTACGCTACCAGCATAGACTCACTTTCCCAGTATTTCGCCTCCAGTTCGGCTGGCGGAACATAACCAATACTACCAAACAATCTCTCCTTGTTATACCAGTCAACCCATTCAAGTGTGGCATACTCAACATCATCAAATCCCTTCCACGGGCCGGCATGTCGAATTACCTCTGATTTATATAGTCCGTTTACGGTTTCGGCCAAAGCGTTGTCGTAGGCATCTCCGACAGTGCCTACCGAAGCGGCGATGCCTGCTTGCGCCAACCGTTCGCTATAGGCAATTGAGAGATACTGCACACCTGCATCCGAGTGGTGAACAAGACCCTTGGCCGGATCTCTTTGCCATAAAGCCATCTCAAGGGCATCAAGGGCAAGGTCAGTATTCATGCGGCGCGATACGTTCCACCCGACGATGCGTCTTGCATAGGCATCAACGACGAAAGCGGTATAAACAAAGCCTGACCAGGTGGCAACATAGGTGAAATCTACTACCCATAAACGGTTGGGCGCCATGGCGGTGAAATTGCGTTTCACAAGATCAAGCGGCTTTACTGTCCTTTTGTCCGAGATTGTTGTTACCTTAAAAGCACCACGCCTGATCCCTGCAATACCAAAGGTTTTCATGAGGCGCTCCACTGTGCAGCGGGCAGCTTTGAAACCCTCACGTTTTAACTGGCGATAAATCTTTCTTGCACCGTATCGGCGCCCACTTTCCTCCTACACCCGCATGATCTCGGGCTTAAGTTTGCGGTCCCGCTCTTCACGTGTGCTTGGGGTTTTTGATTTGTGGGCATAGTAGGTAGATGAAGCGATCGGCAATACCTTACAGATCGGCTCGACTCCATAGAGCGACTTCTTCTCGTCGATATAATTGATCATCGTTTGTGTTGGCGGTCGAGCTCCGCCCCGAAAAAAGCTGCCGCACTCTTCAGTATCTCATTGGTGCGTCTGAGTTCTTTGTTCTCGCGCTCTAGTTGCCGCATACGCTCAGAGGCTGTCATACCGTTAGCAAGAGGCTCTCCGGCATTCTCAGCTGTTCTGACCCACTTCCGTAGTGTCTCAGGTGTCATACCGAGCTTTTCTGCAATCGAGATGATGCAGGCCCACTGAGAGGGGTACTCTCCTTGGTGCTCATTGATTATTACAAGTAAATCGGTACATCGTTCCAAATTTCACCGGCACCCGTTACGGGGCTACCGGTACATCATTACGCTCTATCGGTACACCACAACATATTGATTTGACTCGCATACTCGTCATTCTCCAAAATCATCGCTAACGCAGCAAAGATGACTGCGTCGCAAAACGATGATTGGAGAAAATTAATGAGTAGTGTTAGCTACCGCGATGTGCTCCGCCATCGTGCCAGCGGTTTGAG
Source organism: Actinomycetes bacterium (assembly GCA_023395755.1). Classification (GTDB taxonomy): domain Bacteria; phylum Actinomycetota; class Coriobacteriia; order Coriobacteriales; family Eggerthellaceae; genus Gordonibacter. Next base: position 7,302 of record JAEWYG010000008.1, read on the forward strand.
TTTGCAGAAAACTGCAGACGCTTGCGGCTGCGCCCGATCGACGGTGCAAGACATCGTGCAACTCGCGAAGAAGCGCGATGTTGGATGGAAGGATGTTGAGGATCTTACCGACGCCGAAGCGTATGAGCTGGTAAGAGGAAAGCCTGAGCAAGTCGAGCTCTACGCGCCCATCGACTACAAAAAGATCTACGACGAAATGACGCGCGACAGAACCATGAAGATGACCATTCTGTGGGAAGAATACGTCATCGAGGCGGTTGAATCCGATAAGCGCCCCTACCAATACTCGCGCTTCTGCGAGAAATACCATGTCTGGTGCGATGCCAACGATATTGCCGTCATCAGGCGATACATCGCCGCTGACATTGGAGAGTTTGATTGGGCCGGCAAGAAGCTGACCATCTGCAATCCCGATGCTGGCGAGCTCGCTGATGTGCCGGTATTCGTGGCCTGCCTGCCGTATTCGCAATACGTATTCGTCCGCGCATACCCCGATATGACGATGGAAAGCTGGCTTCAAGCAGCGGCCGACAGCTTCGCATTCTTCGGCGGGTGTCCCCGCATCGTCGTTATCGACAATCTTCGAACTGGCGTAACGAAGCATACCTCCGAAGAGATCGTGCTTAACCGGACGTTCAGGGAATTTGCCGAGCATTACAACGTTGCGGTAATTCCGCACGCACCTCGCCGACCACGCGGTAAGAACAGCGTCGAGTCGTCTGTTGACAAGTTCGCCAACAAGATACGCCTTGAACTGCGAAAACAGCGCTTCTTCGATATTGACGAACTCAATGAAGCCGTTGCCGCAAAGGCAGCGGAGCTAAACGCAAAACCCTTTCAAAAGCGCGCTTCATCTCGGGCTGAAGTGTTCTTGGAACGCGAGAAGCCATGTTTGCAGCCGTTGCCCGAACGCCCTTGGGAACGCGCGATTTGGTCGCCAAAAGTCAAAGTGGGAAAGAACTATCACGTTTTATGCGCAGCCGATAAGGTT
>JAEWYG010000014.1 GCA_023395755.1 Actinomycetes bacterium
CACTTCAGCAACTGTGCCATCTTTAAAATGAAAACTCACAATCTTAAGACTACTTTCTGCATAAACAATATCGTCCATCACAAAAAGACGGTCTCCCAGAAACAGACTCCTCGGTCGGTATCGCTGCAAGAAACGCTCCATCGTGGCATTAAAGGATTCAAGGCGCACTGGCTTCACAAGATACGACAAAGCTGAAACCTCATACCCTTCAATTGCGTAGTGCGAAGAAGCTGCTACAAAAACAAGGGATGATTCAACGTCTCTTTCTCGCAGAGCGCGAGCCGTATCGATACCATTTATTTGACCCCTATAAATATCGAGGAATATGAGGTCAAGCGCACGAAGAAAAGCGGTGTTCTTCTCGAGGATCTCCGAACCATCTGCAAATTCAAAAATATCAAGTGGAACGTTTTTTGAAAAAGCCCAAACGCGCAAAATTTTACGTAATGCCTCCCTTTGTGCCGACACATCGTCACAAATTGCAATTCTCACGCATACACCACCTGTTCCACTTTCCCCGCAGCACGTGCGATGCCAGCAAATTCACCATTCACAAGCAAAAAGCCTACCAGAAGGATTGGGAGCACAAAGATAACGTCGCACGAAAGCTCGGTTTTACTGCATGAAAAGATTGCACTCAAAGCAGTAGGTAACGCCCTTTTCTCCCACACACGACCACGTTGTGCAATCGCCTTGCGCCCAATGGCATTTACCCTACTCGCTCCTACAGCCCTTGCAGCCAACTCCCTCAAGGGGGGAACGTAAGGCGATCAGCTTCTTCCTGCTTGAACTCATCGGTTAGATTCGCCTCGAACCAGCTGCAGTTGAAGCAGTCTAGTCCGCAAGGTGTGATGTAGTCTTTTTTATCCATGTGCGACATTCCCCCAAATGCTGCTTGCTTGCCCCGGTGATTTATTAAATCACACGCACATATCTGGAGATAGAGTTGTTTTGATTGATGGTGAAGAGCCGAATCAGGTAATCCAGCTCTTTGAGTTTCGTGGTGGAGATGAAGGGATTCGAACCCTCGACCCCCACGTTGCGAACGTAATGCTCTCCCAAAAGGTATGTATACCATCACAATTGTTTTAGTAGCTAAAATAGTGATGTGTCCTTCGCTTGCTTAAGGTGATGAAATCTCATCCGGGAACCCTTTTACTTATTTAGGAAAATTCAAAATTCTTCCTAAATAGATTTCCTAAATGGTAAAATCTTTCCTAAAAGGGAGGGGTGCTTTATGGATATCGAGGACTTCGAGAGACATCTGCAAAATGGCGAGTCAACCACAGTGGAATTCAAACGCTGCGGAAGCAAGCCCGGCCAAGACACCTTCGAGACGATCTGCTCTTTCGGCAACCGCCTGGGAGGCAGCATCTTCCTGGGAATCGAAGACGACGGAACCGTCGTAGGCATCGGAACTCCGAATGCCGACGAGGTGAAGCGCAACGTGATAAACGTCGCCAACAATCCGCGGCTGTTCGACTCCCTGCCTTCCCTGGAATTCGAAGACATCGACTATCACGGAAAGAAAGTCGTCCGCATCTGGGTGCCCGCAGATTCCGCGATCCATCGGTTCAAGGGCGCGGTGTACGATCGCGTGTTTGACGAGGATGTAAAGATCGTGGGCGAGACGCAGATAGCGGCATTGTACTTGCGCAAGCAGGGAGTGTATACCGAGCAGAGAATCTATCCCTATCTGCGGACGGCGGACTTGAGATTGGACCTCCTCCCTCGCGCGAGGCAATTGGCAGCGGCAAAACGCGCGGATCATCCATGGATCGGCATGGATGACGAGGAGCTGTTGCGAAGCGCCAAGCTATACGGGAGGGATTTCCAGACGGGACAGGAAGGGCTGACCATGGCTTGCGCGATGCTCCTTGGCACGGACGAGGTCATAGCCTCGATCGCCCCCGCATACGTTACCGACGCGATAGTGCGCCTTGCCGATGTCGATCGGTACGATGATCGGCTGACCGTGCGAACCAATTTGATAGAAGCTTACGACCAGCTATGCGATTTCTGCTCGAAACACCTTCCGGATCCGTTCTACCTTGAAGGCAGCCAGGCGATAAGCGCTCGGGACATCGTCGTTCGCGAACTCGTCACAAACATCCTCGTACATCGTGAGTTTACGAATCCCTTTCCAGCAAAGCTCATTATGGACAAGGAGGGATTGCACACCGAAAACGCAAGCCGCACCCTGCTCGAAGGCCGCATCACCCTCGCAAACTTCAATCCTATGCCCAAAAACCCCATCATCGCCAGCTTTTTTGGAAACATCGGGCGCGCTGAAGCCCTGGGCAGCGGAACGAGGAACCTCTTCCGCTACGCGGTTCCATTCCTAGGCGCAGAACCGAAGCTGGTCGAAGGGGATATCTTCAAGGCGTCAATCCCGGATGCAAAAGGACTTCTATCGGGTCGATCCGCGACAGCCGCCTCGACGAAGGTTGCACGCGAGAGCAAGCGGGCAGATGTCCGCGCAACGATAGAGAAACTTCTTGTCGAAAACGGCACTATCACGATAGCGCAGGTTGCAGAGTCGGCCGGGGTTACAAAGCGCACGGCAAGCACTCATTTGCAGAAAATGATCAAAAACGGGACACTTCAAACGAAAGGAACAACAAAGGACAGACGATTCTATCGATAAGCCAGATCACAGCTTCGCACCCTCCCTGTCCAGAAAATCAAAAATGCAGGCCGGTTTCCCGACCTGCATTTAATTTCCGTGGTGGAGATGAAGGGATTCGAACCCTCGACCCCTACGTTGCGAACGTAATGCTCTCCCAGCTGAGCTACATCCCCACGAATTGGTGCGCCGAAACGCAAGATGTTATTTTGCCCGTAGCCAGTTCGTTTGTCAAACAATGCTGCAAAAAGTCCATAGAATAAGGTGCTGCAGTAAGCAACTATAGACCGCGACCCGTACCTTCGTCAGCCAGTGCATCATCGACGATAATATTTCCTCCCATATCGCCAGAAAAAGCATCCGATTCGTTGGCTGGAATATGTCGAAGAATGTCACCTGGTTGACAATCGAGCACTTCGCAGATGGCATCAAGTGTAGAAAAACGAATAGCCCTAACCTTGCCCGTTTTAATGCGTGACATATTTACGTTGGTGATACCAACTTTATCTGCAAGTTCATTGAGCGTCATCTTACGATCAGCCATGACCCGATCGAGATGCAGGATGATAGGCATGTCGACAGCCTACACCGTATCGTCTGAAAATTCTTGCAAAAGAACACCGTACTCAAAGACAAATGAGAAAGCAAAAACAACAGCTGCCGCAATAAAGGGAGAGAAATCGACGGTGATAATAGCACTTGAACCTGTAGAGATATACCCTGAGTTTAAATTGCCCAACTGCAGCATCACGGAACTAGCCGAAAATGCAATCTCAAGTAGAGCGTATGTCAACAAGGCTAAGGACATGATTCTTAAACGCTTCACCTGCTTTAAAGTGAATGGCGATTCGCCTTTTGCGGCTTCAGAAAAAACTCCAATAAGGATAACAAATAATACAGCGACTACGCCTCCACGAACAATGTGTAAGAGAATTGGAACAATACCCATGCCTTCCGATTCACCGGAGCTCAATACTCCAGCGAAAGAAAGAACCATTATGCCAGTCACAAGCACCCAAGATACGCAGATTATAACAAACATGACTTTTAGAACGACCTTTATTCCCATGCAAACCTTGTTGATTCGCATTAATGAATTTGCAGTTGCTCTACTATCCTCGTCCATCATTCTTTTCGCTCCTTCTCAATAAATCATTGTTTTGAAATACTATCATCGCCATAATACGAATTTGCCGTAAAAGCAAGAAAGGCCCTTCAAATGAAAAGGCCCTTCTTGCTTTTACGGCAAACGTTAGACACCGGGAGCAATGCAAATCCCACCGACAATACCGATAGGATAGCAAACCGCACGCGGCTCGACCTCACTATAAAATAGCATATCAAGCACCCCCTTTCGCCTTTTCCATGGCAGCCTGCATAGCCGCCCCCAACTGATCATAGAACTCCATTGTCATCGCGCAGTAGGAATCTTTCGACTCCAAACTACCCGATCCGAACAGCGAGCGGGCTCTGCAGCCTCCCCCGCAAATTCGCATATAGCGACATTCCGAACAACCGTCAAACTTGTCAACACTCATCGCCCTGAAACGAGTCGAGATCTCACTCGCTAAGGCTTCAGATAACGTAGAGGAAAAGATATTACCCATAGCCAGTTCGGGACGATGCAACATATGGCACGGATAAAGCGCTCCATCCGCACCAACGCTTACGGCCTTAAAACCAGCTCCGCAGCACTTCTTTACCGTAAGGTTAAGCGCAACGGGAGCGTCCATCGCCAGAATCGGCTTGCCATCATCAAGCGTAAGCATGCTTGCACCGAGACGACGCAGTGAATCATCATCGGGAAGCAAGCTCGCCAACTCATCATCTGGTGCGCAGGTCAGAAGGCTAAAGTTCAGCGTTGCATCCAACTCTTTCGATAGGCGCACATAATCTTTAAGATCATCGAGATTCTTTGCATGTACCGTTGGGATAATATGGGCAGGAATTCCTGCCTCACGAACCATACCCACAGCCTCAACCAACTCGTCAAAACGCTGCTCTTGCCTAATATAGGCCGGAGCAGATGCCGAGCACCCATCGAATGATACCGATACACAGTCGACATTCGGGGCAAGAGCTGCAAGTGCAGCTTCAGTCATACACAGTCCGTTTGAAAGAACGGTAACCGCCTTAATACCACAATCGTGCTTAGCATAAGCAACAATGTCTGGCAAATCACTCCGCAAGAACGGTTCTCCACCCGATATGATAAGTGTGGCTAGACCTGCCTTAGACAGTTCTTCCAGAGCATGCTTAATATGATCGAGCGGGGCATCGGGAAGCTGGTTACGCTGGTCGTCAAGCGAATAGCAACCAACGCAATTCAAGTTACAACGCTGCGTCACATGTAAGTAAGCAGACAACACCGCATCGACAGGTGCCTCATTGATGAAGAATCCACCCCGAACCAAATGCTGAAACAACGCCTCATCAACAGCAACAATCTCAGCTTCTGTAGCATCTTCCTGCAAAAGCCGAGCGCACACAGCGGCGCCTTCCGCAGTTAGGCCGATTGCATACCCCGTGTTTAGGTTGCCAATCATAGGAAAGCCAGCAAACTCGAACGCGACCACCTGGTCACCGAATCTCATGGAACCTCCCCCGCACCACTGCGATGCCGCAGCGAGTACTGCTTAGCGCCTCACAGCGAAATCGTATATACGTATGAACGTCATTTTATCGGTTCAATTGCGACCTGTCGATGCGATTTGCCGAAATGTAGGTTCTTTCGCCCTATTTCCTTATCGATTTGCATATACTGCACATTTTGCGCTATATTTATCGTTAAACGAATATTTGTAGGAGTTATTTTAACTTCAATATACCTACGAAGGCGACATTTCATCGCAAGCACGAGATAGATCACGCTGCTGTTGGCATCGGAAAGGGAAGCTCGTGACGAAACACCATTCAGATCTCCTTTACTCCGATCGGGAGGAAACGGACCCAACAGGTGATGCACCTGCCGTATCCGATTGTCATCTTACGGAAAGAGAAACCATCGCCATGCCCGCTCGGTCCGATTTTGGTCACGAAAATGCTGACTTCGCTTACTTAAGTGAAGTCATTCGTTCACTATTTATAGCAAGTGGATCTCAAAATATCGAGACTGTACGCGATGATATCTTGCTCAAAATTACTGAGTGCGCATCAACGGCTCGCAACAGAACCGCTGTATATATGCAGGAAGAGTCTATGGAAGAAGTAATCGACTAGCTTACGGCAAATACGAGATTAAAAAGAACTACCTTTCGGCAATGTGTCTCACTCGAAAAACAACGCATAGCAACCACGAGAAGCGATCTGCGGGTCGCACATCGAGGGCCATTAACCTATACTGGCAGCCATGCAAATAGACGAAACATATGACGCTATACCACTTGAAAGCACCGTTCAAACGCTCGGACCTGACGAGCGAGGAATGATGACAGAACTATTCTATGCATTCAACACCGTTATTACACTGCAGGCGTTTGGCAACGAAGGTGCTTGTCGTAGGGCTTTCGCCGACGCGCGTGCCGCTTGCCGCATATTCGAGCGGCACTTTTCACGCACGCTACCCAACTCTGACATTACGCGACTTAACAACGCTCAAGGTGTTCCCATCGCCATCTCAGCCGATACAGCAGAACTTTTACAAGCTGCTATCAACTTCTGCGCCGATAGCGAAAACTGCTTCGACATCACCATAGGTTCGGTCGTTCGATTATGGAACTTTCACGAGGGTATTATTCCTACGCAAAAAGATGTTGATGTAGCACTTAAGCAGGTTGATTGGCGAACTTTGCGTGTGTGGGAGGAGCCTCTACACGACAGTACCCAAGCGACACAAACGTTTGCGCAGCTTACTAACCCCGCAGCAGCCATAGATGTTGGAGGCATTGCAAAAGGGTGGATTGCCGATCGACTATGCGAAATTATCACTTCCCACTACCTTGATGCATTCATTGTAAACCTAGGCGGTAACGTAGTTGCACATGGACGGAAACCAGACGGCTCACCATGGCGCATCGGACTACAAGACCCTCAGAGCAAAGAAGGTATTGTCGGTGCCGTTGCAGTACACGATGCTTCAGCAGTAACCAGTGGTGTATACGAGCGCTGCTTCGAAAAGGAAGGGAAGTTCTACCACCATATTCTCAATCCGAAGACCGGATACCCCGCCCAAACAGATGCAGCGGGTGCAACTGTTGTCACACGCCGATCCCTTGATGCCGAGGGTTATTCCACCACTTTATTGGCGCTAGGTATCGAACGAGGTATAGCCTTCGCCCACAA
>JAEWYG010000021.1 GCA_023395755.1 Actinomycetes bacterium
TACTATGGCTACCCGAACTCCAACTACGAAGGCATAAACGTTGAGGTTATGCGCTATCGCAATGGCGCTATTATGGCCCGCGACGAAGCAGCACGTGGCGCTGTTCCCGACGTGGACTACGTAGCAGGAGTGCCCGATTCGGGTGTTCCGCATGCCATTGGATATTCCACGGAATGCAAAGCTCCTTTTGGACGCCCCTTCATCAAATACACCCCCACCTGGCCCCGTTCGTTCATGCCCGTTAACCAAGAGGTACGCAACCGCGTAGCCAAGATGAAGTTAATTCCCGTACCCGAACTTATTCGCAACAAGAGGCTTTTGTTTGTGGACGACTCTATTGTACGTGGTACGCAGCTACAAGGAACAGTGAATTACCTGCATGAATGTGGTGCGGCCGAAGTACACATGCGTTCGGCATGTCCACCCATTATGCATGGCTGCAAGTATTTAAGCTTCTCGCGCAGCCGCTCTGAAATGGAACTTATTGCACGCCGCGTGGTGCAGGAACTCGAGGGCGACGAAGGCCAAAAACACCTCGATGAATATGCCGATAGCACCACGGAACGAGGCAAGTGCATGCTCAGCTCCATCTGCGAGAAATTAGGTTTTGACTCCCTAGGATACCAGTCACTCGACGGCATGCTGGAAGCAATCGGTATTGACCGCGACAAAGTATGTACGTACTGCTGGTCGGGTAAGGAATAACAGAAGCACACGAAACACAACGAGCCCTCGAAAAAGGGCTCGTTGCATACGGGAGAGACGCACGAAAAATCAAGAGTTTGGTACTACCCCACAACGACTTTGTGTGCTTCATTGGCTGCTACACGACCGCCGTGCAAGCACTCAGCACTAGCCGATCCCGGTACGTCCATTGGATACACATCGCGGTAAAGCATGATGCCATCAAGACCAATGACAAACACATTCTCCAAGCGACCGCCCTCTTCCAGCAACGGCCGGAACGTACGGTCGGTCACAACACCGCCTAGAGGTCCTTCCATAACCTCATGGATACGCCCAATGTAGTACGGTGGGGTAGCTATAGGCTGCAGATACTCTTTTTCCTTACCAAACAAGCTATCGATGCCAGCAGAACATTGTGCATTGTACTCATCAACTGAAGCCTTCAAAACTGTCGGGTCTACACCGGCTTTCTTTGCCAGCTCCTCAAGCGTATCAGCCTTAAAGCCGTCGTCTCCGGCCTCCAAAATATCTTTCCATTGCTGTTCGACATTTACGCCCCACTCATCGGCCATAGCCTTGGTTTCAGCGATCTTCTGATCGTACACCTTCTGATCAAATATACTCAACGCCGTACAATTAGGCTGATTGTGGATAGGAGCCGATTGAGTAACTACGTTACCCACGCGAAGCGCAAGGCTCTCATCAACGAAGCGCTCACCGTTCTCGTTCAGCCACAAAAACGGCCCACCAAAGCAGAAACCCGTCCAAAGGGGTCCAAATATCTCAACACTGCCATGGCTGATGCGGTTGTATTTCAGGTAACACACTCCATTGAACTCGGAAGCGCCCGCAGCCAAGGCCATATTTACACCATCTCCGTAGTGCCCTGGCGTGCCAATACGCTCCAAGGTGGTTAGGTCAAAGCCAAGCTTCTTTAGGCGCTTGTCGTCGTTAGCAAAACCTCCCGTAGCCAAGATAACCGCCTTTGCGGCATATTCAACCAAATCACCAAACGCATCAAGAGCTATAACACCTGCGACACTGCCGTCTTCGGCATAACTGAACTCGAGGCCACGTGTATTCAAGTCGATACTGGCACCAAAGCTGCGCAGTTTCTTCTCCATAGGCTGAATATAGCCTACGTAGGCAGCCCCTTCTTCCCACCAGTGAAACGTATCTACCGCACCCGCTACGGCACCGCATGGGTAGTTGTCTATCAGACCACTAATAACCGATCCGCAGGTCTCGACTGCCCATTGAATATTGTCGGCTGAGTTATCAATGAGATCTTTATAGAACAAGCCATTCGGAACCCACTGTGCCTTGCCAAGTTCTTCCTGCATAATGATAGAGCGATCAACCGTAATCCCCTGTGACTTTTGGTATTTCGAATCTACCGCGAACGTACCCTCAACACCTTGTCCGTTTCCACCAAGCGTTGTCTGCGCTTCGATCAGAATAACGTCGTCTCCATTCTCGGCAGCCTGAACCGATGCAGCCAGCCCTGCGAACCCTCCGCCAACAACCAAAACATCACAAGAAATGGTCTCTGTAATTTTCGCCTTATCCACCTCGATACCCGAGCTGTTGACCGTCGTTACTTTTGCAGAATCTTTAGAGGTAGCCTCTTTCTTGGGCGCGCATCCCGTCAAGCCCATACCTGCAACCGCCGCCACGCTTACAGCGCTCAAGCCGAGAAAGTTCCTACGAGAAAATTTCTGTTCGTTCATGTTTAACCTCCTGTCCAATAGGGTTTCTATTTTGAGCTGAATCCGCTTTTTGCGTCATACGAAACGTGTACACCATTCACACTCATACTGGCTTTCGTAATGGAATAACGATAGTTCGTCTGAGTGCTGTCACCACGCGCCGTGCTGGCGGTCACGCTTTGGATAGCCACCGTAAACGAGCAATCCTTTAGTTCAACACCCGACATGGTTTTGTATTCCATCAACTCGGTGTAGAATTCAGTAAATGCTGGATCATCCTGATCGATGGTTGCCGGACTGTCCTTCTCCGTGAGATTAAGACTCTCCGTTGTAGCAAACACGTTGCTGGCCGCCTTAATAACCGTCTTGGCGTTCGCTTTATTCTCGTTCGACACGTCGCCACCAGCACCACCCCCCGCGCATCCCGCAAGTCCGAGCAACGCCGCCATTACGAAAGCAACTACTGCAATCGCAACAGTTTTTTTCAACGTCGACTCCCTGTTCCTCATAATCTGCACCTCTTCCTGCTTGTAACCGACACCAATAAGCCTCGCTCACTAGTGCTCCCTCTGATCGAGGCATCCCTTTGCCCCTAAAAGCAAAGCGAGACCCACCATGGGGTCTCGCTAGTATTTCATCCACATCACAAACTGGTGATTCCTCAAAATAAGGCTCTCATCAGAAACTGATCAGGGTGCTTTATCTGGGGAAAGGGCGGGGGCTACTTTATCTCTCACTCAGGAGCTTCGAATAGCTTCCAGTTTATCCAGAAGCTCCTGCCGATTATGCACGCCACTTTTCTCGTAAATATGCCTCACATGCGATTTGACGGTATTTTCCGAAACAAACAATTTTTTTGAAATATAGGGGACATTCCTGCCCTCGGCCAGAAGATAGGCTATCTCCTTTTCGCGAATAGTTAAGCCTGTGCTCTTTGCAAAGCAGTCCACCGCAATGTTCGCATCTCCGGAAAGAGAAGAATCTACCGGAGAATCATCCAACAAAATGGGCTGTCGATCATAGCGCCGCAACAAGGCGAAGCAGGCCAGCAACAAAAGATAGTTCATCGCTGCCAGAAAGATACTGGCTTCAAAGGCACCTATTGCTACATAGTCCATAGCAATACCGCTGCCAATTCCCAACGATATACCTATCTGCTCGGTAGCCATGACTACCGCTATAACCTGTGCCGCACGTTTTTTGGACGTGCGTACGTAATACGAAATCAGTGTCCACACCAAAATGTCAAAGCCCGAGTATCCCATCGCTACCAGAATGCGCCCCGGATCGTTCATTGTTGGCACGAACACCCCGATAGTTAAAACCACCACGCCAGCGGCAACAAGAGACAAAGCTACCCGCAGCAGCAACTCAACTCGCTTCATAGAGAAGAGCAAACACACAACGAAAAAGACTAGCGCAACCCCACAGCGAGCAATAGCAAGATAAGCGGCGTCCTGACTAGCGAAAGGTGCAAGATTCGCCGGTGCGAACCATGACACGAACCCAAACACACCACAGAAGACAAGGATAACAACCAAAAACGGTACATCGATACCAAATACCTGTCGACCCTTCGCAGGAGCCTCTCCTGCGTACTGTCTAAACTCGATAGCGAACCGCTCATGAGTCTGAAGTCGACACAGCGCGACATAACACGCGAGGGATAACATCGGAAGAAGCATTACCGCCACCCCTTCCGCAAACTTCGGAAGGGGAATCATAAGAAGGTTCTAAAATAGGCTAAATCCCCAGGCGCCCGATATATGCAATACAGTTTTCTCTACACCCTGAGAAACCGCGATGGTCCCCCAAACAACATTTTGACATCCCATGGAGAAACCCAGAAGAACGCCTCCCAAACAAAAAAGTACCGCGCCCGCTGCATCGCGAAACACTAGGCAAAACAAGCCTCCTAACGCACCTCCGCAAGCAGCAACAACCATCAACTTTAAAGGCCAAGCGACCCAGCGACCCTTTCTCGCCACAACCGCATACACCGCAACAAAGCTCAAAACACTTGCGATCATAAGAGCTACCGTAGCAAACTCGACGACACTCTGTTGCGCCGAAAAAAGAAGGGCATTATCAAACATACCCCGGTCAAGCCATACCCAGAAAAAAGCGGCACCTAAAATAGCAAGCCAGGATGCAGAGCCACTAAGCTTGCGTGTATGTTCTTGTTCAGACAACGAATCCCCCAGATTCCCCTATTTGAATGCAGACACGATGATAGCAGCATTAACAACGACGCACGAAAGGTATTTTTTCTTGCGGTCGTCTTAGCAAGTCCGACGTGCTACCATGAACAAAACCAAATACGATGCAGGGGTACCGAAGCAGACGCGAGTCCGCGGAGGTTGAGAAGGCAATGGCCTGACCCTTTGAACCTGTCAGCTAACACTGGTGTAGGGAGCATGTTTTCATGAAGAAGACGTCTGCTAACATCGGCAGGCGTCTTTTGCTAAAAACACCTACGCATCAGCAAACGACAGAATTTCTACCGGGGGGGGGGGGGGGGGGGGGGGG